>JAZNQI010000068.1:0-4520 GCA_045590095.1 Acetatifactor sp.
TCTGCAGAACATGCCATGTCATACATGAAGTATGCACCATCCTTGTCCTGTGCGTATACGGTTGCCTTGTCTTCCCACCATGACTGCTTTGCCTGTACATATGCTTCGATTACTACTTCACTGTCCAAATCAGCTGCTACATACTCAGCATAAGTCATTACACCTTCTGATTTTGCATCTTCAGGGTCTACCGGTGCAGCAGTCGGTTCCTCTGTAGGAGCAGGGGTTGCTTCTTCAGGAGCCTCTGTAGGTTCTGCAGTCGGTTCTGCAGTCGGTTCTGCGGTAGGTTCTGCAGTGGGTGCCGGAGCCTCTGTAGCTTCAGGTTCATTTTCTGATTTTGCACAACCCATAACAGCCATTGCAAATACCAATGTTAATAATAATACTCTAAATTTCTTCATTTTCTTCTCCTCCATTCGCGTTTAACGACAGAATACAATTAACCATTATACATAAAATGCTAAATAAATCAACTTTTTTTCTTTTTTATTATTTCTTTTAACACATACAGTGCCATTAACACCCAAACACCGGCCAAACTAAACAATAAAACCACAGAAGCCGTAGGCAGTTCTCCCAGATTCTTCTTCGCGCTTCCGTCCACTGCTATCTGATCCAAATGCTTAGCCGATATCATATCTGCAAACAATTCTTCCATATATGCTTCATCCACTGTCTGCTTTCTTCGGATGGACTTGGTAGTCTCCTCAATCATCTGTCCCGCGGCATCTCTAAGGGATGCAGAACCGTTAAATACCGGTGTCACAAAGGTATTATCAATATTATCCAGCAAAAGTTTGGATGCCTGAATTTTTATATTGTAATACAAATTATTGTCTTCACCGCATCTTGACATATAATCCTTATATTCCGCACTTTCCTGTGCTTTTGATGTAACCGGAATATATCCTTCTGTTGCCGCATAAGCATTTTGTACTTCATTGGTCAACAGATACTGTGTAAACAGCCAGGATGCCAACACTTCCTGCGGATCTTCTTTGTTAAATACGCAAACCGACGGTCCCTGCGAAATCATTTGCGGATTCTCAGGATCGTACTGTGGAATGGGCATAACCACTGTTTCAAACTCAACAAACTTGTCTTCACTGATATCCGACAAAGGTGCATGACTTCCCATCCAAGTAGCACCTGCCGTCGAATCAATAGCAAAAATACACTGACCCGCATTTAAAAAGTTTGCAGGATAACTTGATATTTTAAAAGTAGAGAAGGAACCTAATTTCACATGCTCTGCTATTTCATACAGAAGCTCTTTGGTTGTGTCATTAAAAATCAACACCTCTCCATTGTCCTTGGAATAACCGGCATTCTTCTGACGAAGCATCTGAATCATCATATTGTCTGTGGACTTGTAAATAAAAGGAATCATAACCTTCTGTCCGTTTACCAGATAATTGCCATCTGCATCCTTTGCCGTTGCAGCATCCGCCACCTCCCAGACAAAATCCCAGGTTAAATTCTCCGGAATGGTATATCCCAATTTCTCCACATATGTCTTGTTAATATAGCAAGCCTCTGTCGAGCGCATATAAGGCAATGCGTAGAAATGTCCCTCCAGAAAACATTCATCCAGGAACTTGGGAATAATCTCGGATTTGGTAGGTGCATCGAAAAGAACTTCGCTGCCACCCAAACCGTACTTCTTGTCTGTCAAAAGTTCATCCAAATCCACCACGCAGTTCTCACCACTCAAATAGGTAGCAATATGGTCCGGATAAGTAATACACACATTGGGAGTGGTATTAGTAGCAATATTGGTAATGACATCATTATAAATACGTCCGTAGTCTGTATACAAACGTAAATTGATTTTTATATTCGGATATATTTTCTGAAAATCCGCAATGGCCTTCTCGTAAATATCTGTCTGAGTCTTATTGGTATCATTCTTGGCCCAGAAAGTAATTTCATATGTTCTGGAAGTATCAAACTCCTCCGGGATCTCAAAAGCACTTCTCTCTACAGCTCCATGACATGCACTAAGCACAAACATCATGACAAACACCAAGGTCAAAAGGAAATATCTTTTCATATTTTTCATCATCCTTTGGTACCTCCTCTGGACACACCTTCCATAATCTTCTTATGGAAAATCAGGAAGAGTACAATTAGCGGTATGGAAATAACCACCACTGCTGCCATCATAGCAGGGATATTTTCTCTTCCGAAACCATTCTCTCGGATTTCCTGAATACCGTTGGATACCAAAAAATAAGACTGATCATCCGTAATAAGTCTCGGCCATACATAAGAATTCCAACATTCAATCACTTTCAAAATAGTAATAGTTACCAATGTAGGCTTACAAATCGGAATCATAACCTTACACAAATATTTCAAATCCGATGTTCCGTCCACCTTTGCCGCATAATAAAGCTGGTCGGGAATCTGGGCAAAGTTTTCCTTCAACAAATATATATAAAAGACCGACGTCACCGAAGGCAAAATAAGTCCCATGAAGGTATTGCGCATATCCATATTGGTAATGGTCACAAAGTTTGTAATAATCACTAATTCGTTAGGAATCATCATCAGGGCCAAAAACAGAGTAAATACCAGATCCTTCCCTTTAAAATCCAGTCTCGCAAAAGCGAAGGCCGCCAAAATAGTCACTATCAACATAATCGCCGTGGTCGCCAGCGTAAAAATCAAAGTGTTGATTAAATATCCGGTCAATGGCACCGCAGTGAAAGCATCCATATAGTTCTGCAAGGTAGGTGACAACGTGAAAAACTTCGGTATGTATTCAGAATTGTATGCACTATAACTTTTTACGGAAGACAAAATCATCCAATAAAAAGGGAATAATACTACAATTCCCCAAAAGGTCAAAAATGTATAAATCACCACATTAATGACTCTCTGTCGCATCTTTGCGGATTTTTCTATTTTATCATAATCAGTTTTGTTACTCATAAGTCCTCCGAACTTTTATACGTAATGTACGTGTTTTCTGCTTACAAGAAGATTAATGCAGGTAATGGTCAGTACGATGGTAAACAAAATAATCGCTGCTGCAGATGCATAGGACGGGTATCCGCCGCTGTTACCGTACAACATATCATAAATATATCCTACAATGGTATTCATCTCTGCTGCATTCAAATCCGTTCCAAACAATGCTACTGCATCACTGTAAGCCTTAAATGCGCCAATAAAACCGGTAATAATCAAATAAAACAATGTAGGAGAAATCATGGGTATCGTAATTCTGGTAAAAATGCGAAGACGGGATGTACCATCCACCTTCGCCGCATTATAATACTGCTCATTCACACTGGCCAACGCACTGGTCAAAATCAAAATCTTAAAAGGCAACACTACCCAAACTGTATAGAAGCATAACACAAACATCTTTGCCCAATAAGGACCGCTGATAAAGTCCACTGCTTCTCCGCCGAAAAACTGTATGATTAAGTTCACCAAACCGTCCGAATAGGGTGTCTGCTTAAACAAAATCATGAACACCAGACCTACCGCCAATGTATTTGTTACATAGGGTAGAAAATATATAGTCTGGTACAAATCACGCAATTTCTGAATAGAACTTAATCCCACTGAAATAAGCAACGCCAGTCCCGTTGAAATAGGAACTGTAAAAACAACTAAAATAAAAGTATTTTTAATGGCTTGTAAAAAATAGGGATCGTGCAATACATATGAATAATTATAACCTCCTACACCAAAAGAAGTCTGGGATGCCGAGTTATAACCCTCTTCAAAAGAGTAAATCAACACATCAATCAAGGGATAGACCATAAAAATCCCCAAAAACAAAATCGCCGGCAAAAGGTAGAGCCAGGCTTTTGCATTTTTATTTTCCATTTCCTGTTCTCCTTTTACTTACTTTTCAAAATAAATACGTTCTTCTGTCTCTTTGTCAAAAATATGTACCTTGTCCGGCTTCAATGTGAAATGCACCTGCTCGCCATGCACTTCATCCATATTTTCCGCACTGATAATAGAACGAATTTCCACATTTTCACAGAGTTCATGTTTAGAAACCACGGTAATATCACGTCCCATGACTTCTACTTCATCCAACTTGCATACCAAGGGGCCGTTTCCCTGCAAAACAAAACCTTCCGGACGGATGCCCACATACACTTCTTTATCAGAAACTCCTTTGACATCCAAAACACAATCATCTCCGATATACAATTTCTCTGCTTTTACCTTACCTTTAAAAACATTGATAGGTGGTGTTCCCAAAAACTTCGCCACAAACAAATTCTTCGGATCATTATACACATCCTGTGGCTTACCCATCTGATGCAACACGCCGTCCTTCATAACCACAATCAAATCGGAAATACTCATAGCCTCTTCCTGATCGTGAGTTACAAATATAGTAGTCACCTTTGTTTCTCTCTGAATTCTGCGAATTTCCTCTCTGGTTTGCAAACGAAGGCGCGCATCCAAATTGGACAAAGGCTCATCCATTAAAAGAATTTTGGGCATCTTTACCAACGCTCTGGCAATGGCAACACGCTGTTGCT
>JAZNQI010000069.1:0-31347 GCA_045590095.1 Acetatifactor sp.
CGGTAGGTCTGTCACCTGTTAAAATAATTTTGTCCATATTATATATCCTTTCATACTCAGCGGATAAACTCCACCTCATTAAATTATCATACC
Organism: Acetatifactor sp.; assembly: GCA_045590095.1. Taxonomy (GTDB): domain Bacteria; phylum Bacillota; class Clostridia; order Lachnospirales; family Lachnospiraceae; genus Acetatifactor. Next base: position 94 of record JAZNQI010000069.1, read on the forward strand.
ATTTTTCACAAGATATGAGAAGAGTAAATTTAAAACTTTCTCAATCCCTTAGGATAATGATTTTTCATAATACCGCCTGCTGCCTTTCCCCAGCCCAGACTGTATCCGTCCACAGTAATCAAATGCCACCCTTTCTCTCCGGAAACCGAAAATGTCTGACCGCCGATAAACGCAGCCGCCTCTCCTTTTTCAATTGACAAAGGATAACTTTGCTTTACTTCTGCGGGAGTTAATGCAAGCGCCAGCGCATGGGATGGTTCAAAACGATTTTTCTTCAACGTCCCCAAATGTAACCCCGGTCGCAGCACTTTTAAGTTTTTAACGGATGGCATATTCACAGGACCCAAATAAATTTGTTCCCCAAGCTTAAATAATGTACCGGTCAACTGTATCTGCAAGGTATCCTGCAAAAACTCCTGTAATTCTTTGCAGTCCTTTTCTTTCATCCCCTTTTCCGTGCCATATAGTGAATAGGTTTCCACTGTGCTTTCTAAAATACCGGCTTTTTCCAATACTGCAAGAAAATGCCCCTCTCCATTCACTTTATGCGGCCAGATTCTAAGGGTTTTTCTCAGTTCCTCAGAATACACACCGGTCTCTTTTTCTTCCGCAAATACCGTATTTTCTTCTGCTGTTCCTGCATACACAAGCCACTCCGGCTTTCCGCATTCGAATCCATCCGGCACTTCCACGGAAACTACACTGTACTCAGGATGCCTCTTTAAAAATCCGGCAATACTTCCTTCATTCTCAGCCGGTGCAAAGGTACAGGTCGAATACACCAATCTCCCGCCCGGCCGAAGCATATTTGCTGCGCAATCTAAGATTCCTTCCTGCCGCTGTGCACATATTTGTACATTTTCAAGACTCCATTCATTTTTAGCATCCTCATTCTTACGGAACATTCCCTCTCCGGAACAGGGTGCATCCACTAATATTTTGTCAAAGTATCCGGCAAAAATCTGCTCCAATTTCTCCGGCGTTTCATTGGTTACCATAGCATTGCGAACGCCCATGCGTTCTATATTTTCCGACAAAATTTTGGCTCTGGCAGGATGAATCTCATTGCAAACAAGCAAACCTTTTCCTTCCAACGCCACTGCAATCTGAGTACTTTTCCCTCCGGGTGCCGCACATAAATCCAGTACTCTTTCTCCCGGCTTTACTTCTAAAAAAGGCACAGGTGCCATTGCACTGGGCTCCTGAATATAATAAACACCGGCTTCATGGTAGGGATGTTTTCCCGGTGCATCCTGACTTTCATAATAAAAACCATTCTTCTCCCAAGGCACTGATTGCAAGCTAAAAGGAGCATTCTTTACAAATGCTTCCCTATCTGCCTTTAATGTATTTACACGTAATGCCTGAAATTTTTCTTTTTCATAACTACTCTCAAATGCTGAATATTCTGACTCCAGCATATTTTTCATACGTTCTTCAAATGCTTTCGGTAACATCATTGTTTTCTCCTGTATTCGCTTTACATACTGTTTTTATTTTACCACGAAATCTTACGCATTGTCACTTATAAATTCCCCGAACAATCTCTTAACATTTCATCGCTCCGATAGTATAATTACCTTGTACCTGTTTAGTTATACTTGGGGAAATTGCATCCGGGCATCTTTCTCCCACATGGAGGTTTTTATGAAGATTATTCATTGTGCATCTGTTTTTTCTGATCACTGCGTTCTACAACGAAATAAACCCATTCGTATATGGGGCACTGCGGACACCGAAACTCCGGTACAAGTAACCCTAAATGGTCATCTTGCGACCTGCGTCGCCACAGAACACAACTGGACGGCAGAATTACCTTCCATGGAAGCAGGCGGTCCCTATACACTGGAAATATCAAGTGAGGGCGAAGTATATCAGCGCTTTAACGATATCATGATAGGAGAAGTCTGGCTTGCCGGAGGACAGTCCAATATGGAATATACATTAGCTCAGGACGGCGACGGGAAAACTGCCATGGAACAGGCACCCCATACGAATGTGCGCTTTTTTCAAGTTCCGCGGCTTTCTTACCAAGACGATTACTATTACCTCGCTCAACAGAAAAATCACTGGATGCTTCCTACTGATGAGCAATTAAAAGACTGGTCCGCAGTAGGATACTATTTTGCAGCAGAGCTGGCTGAGAAACTGGGCATTACCATTGGCATCATCGGTTGTAACTGGGGCGGCACCTCAGCCTGTGCATGGCAGGATAAGGAGTCCCTCCTCTCTCATAAAGATACTCGTGTATATTGGGATGAATATGAAGAGTTGCTTCAATCTCAGACTTCGGAAAGCTACGAAAAAGAACGTGCTGATTACTTAGCGTGGCACAAGGACTGGCAGCCCCGGATGGATGCTTTCTATGCAGCTCACCCCACTGCCACCTGGGAGGAAGCTCAGGAAACAGTAGGCATTTGTCGTTGGCCCGGTCCCATGGGTCCTAAGCATGAATTCCGCCCCTGCGGCTTATATGAAACCATGTTGCAAAGAGTAATTCCTTACACCCTGGCCGGATTTATCTATTATCAAGGGGAAAGTGATGACCATCGCCCTTATTCTTATTATCATTTATTCAAAAATATGATAGGTGTTTGGCGCAGAGATTTTAAGGATGAGAAGCTCCCCTTCCTTTGTGTTCAGCTTCCTGTTCACCACTACTTAAGCGACACAATTTTGGACAAATGGTGTCCTATCAGGCAAGCACAGATGCAACTTCACAAAGAAGGCATTGTAACCGGTATTGCTGTTACCTTGGACTGCGGCGAGTACAATAACATTCATCCCATTCATAAGAAGAAGGTAGGCAAGCGTCTGGCATTCCAGGCCTTACATCATGTATATCATATAATGTCCGAGGATATGGCCTACGGTCCTGTTTTGCGAAAACATGAAGTAACCAATCATACTGTTACTCTCTATTTCGATTATGCAAAAGAGGGATTTCTGCAAACGGCTCGTACCCCGGTCGGTTTCGAACTGGCTGACGAAACAGGAAAATTCATCCCCTGCCGGGCCGAAATCCAAGGTGAAACCATTTTACTGACCGGTCCCCAAAACTTCACGCCGGTACAAGCCCGCTATTTCTGGACCGACTATGATGAGGTCACCTTGTTCGGTAAAAACAAAATCCCGGTTGCTCCTTTTCATACAGGGTTAGCATATTAAAATCACGAAAAGGTACAGGATACACATCATTCTGTTTCAAAAAGCAGGCCCGCCTTTATGGCAAGCCTGCTTTTTCTATTTTGTATTATTTTATTCTACTCCTGCATTATCCAAAAGAGCTCTTAACAATATGGGATACGGCCATGTCTGTTTACTTCTGTTAATCAAACCAAAGTTTTCTCCCGAACCGTTAAACGCACTGTTATCCCACCAACAACAAGGAATTCCGTTTGTCTTTGCCTGCATCAGGTAAATCTTTGCCCAATTTGCGCGATCCTGCTCATTATTCTTATTCAGCGCACCGAATTCACCAATAATAACCGGAGTTCCCTTATTAATAAATATCATCTTAATTTTGGTCATTAACTGCTCAATCTCAAAGGTATATTTCCATTCTGCAGTTCCGGTAGTATTCAGCGCAAAATCATAAGGTGTATACGCATGCACGGAAACAATAATCTTCTCATCATCAGGAATCTCAATAGCCCTCATGGTCGTTTCAGAGCTGGATGCTGCATAGCCGCATATCATCAAATGACGCAGTTCATTATTTCCGCCGGTTGCACGAACAGTATCCACAAATACCTGCATAAAGTGATTTACCACAGCCTGACCTTCTGCATCACCGCCATTCCACTCCCACTCGGTTCCTTTCTTGCGGGGCTCATTTAATCCTTCAAAAATCAATCTTTCATTATAGTCAATAAAGCGGTTTGCAATCTGTGTCCAAAGAGCACGCAAAATGGCACTTGCCTGTTCCTTATTTTCTTCTGAAGGAAAATGCCAATCTTCATGATGCATGTTAATGATTACATATGCACCTCTGTAATATGCGTAGTCTACTACTTCCTGTACTCTGTCAAGCCACTCTTCATCAATGGTATAATCCGGCCCTTCCCCAAAATGCCCCTGCCAGGTAATCGGAATACGAACCACATTAAATCCTTGCGCCAACACTTCATCAATCATTTCCTGAGTTGTCACAGGTGCCCCCCATGAGGTCTCACTGCTGAGTCCCGAGCCGCCTGTCGCATCCAAAGTATTTCCCAGATTCCAACCAATCTTCAGATTACTGACCAATTCCATAGATGTAATATCCTGCATAGGTCCCGGTACATAATTCATCATCTCTTCTCTGCGCTCCTGTGCTCTTACTGCGTACGGATCCTCTACCGGCGCCGGTGTTGCTTCCGGTTCAATTGCCCCATCATTATTGTTCGGTGTATCTGCGCCCCCCGGTGCAGGTGTTTCCTGAACAACACTTCCTTCATCCCCTTGTTTTTCCTGTCCGCAACCACACAGGCAAGACATCGCCAATGCTCCGCAAAGTAAATACGTAATTAGTTTTTTCATACCCTTTCTCCGTTTCTCAATAACCTTCTTCTTAACCGGTTTTAACCGTTTGCCCAATTATACCAAAAACTTTAATTAATAACAACCATATCCGCATTTTATAAAAATTTTATGATTTATTGCCCTATAACAAATTGTCAGTTTGCTCCCAATTTGTTATAGTATTATCCGTATAGAGGGAGGGATTCAGTCATGACAAGACTAGTATATGTATCTATTATATCATTTCCTTTTATTTTGTATTATCTTTGGAAAGTATGGCATATTGAGCGACATAGTTCGAAATACACAGAAGAGTCCCGATATCGCTTTGCAAGACGTATGATTTCCATCATGAAACGTAACGGCCGTATACATACACGCTCCTACGGAACAGAAAACCTCCCCGACCAGGGCGGATACGTTATGTACGCCAATCATCAGGGAAAATATGACTCCTTAGGGATTATTTCTTCCCACAAAAACCCCTGTACCGTAATGATGGATGAAAAACGCTCACACTTAATTCTTGCCAACCAGTTTATTACACTCTTGCAGGGATGTCGTCTTGACAAAACCAGCATCAAAACACAGTTAACCGGTATCAGGCAGGTTATTGACGAAGTGAAAGCCGGTCGCCGGTATATTATTTTCCCGGAAGGCGGTTACTACAAAAACCAAAACAATGTCCAGGACTTTTTACCCGGTGCTTTTAAATGCGCTATGATTGCCCGCAGTCCCATCGTACCCGTGGCACTGATTGATTCATATAAGCCCTTTGGCATCAATTCCTTGAAATCAGTTACTACACAGGTACATTTTTTGGAACCACTCTACTATGAGGATTACAAAGGATTATCCTCCAAAGAAATATCCGAATTGGTTCGTGACAAAATCATGATGGCTATTTCCAAAGAAAATTCATAATCCAATAAACTACTCCCAGCGCCCAGCTGGTAAATATTCCGTATAAGATAACAGGTCCGGCTATGGTGAAGATTTTACATCCGATGCCAAAAACCTGACCTTCTGCCTGATACTCTATTGCCGGCGCTGCCACTGAATTGGCAAACCCGGTAATAGGCACCAATGCACCGGCTCCACCCCACTTTACAATACACGGATACACATTAAAGCCGGTTAACAACACTGCTGTCAGTACTAAAATCAGAGAGCACCAGCTTCCTGCAATCTCCTGTTCCAACTCCATATTTACAGTCAAATAATTCAAAATACATTCCCCAATTGTACAAATAATTCCTCCTACTAAAAAAGCTTTTAACATCTGAAGCCCCAAACTGTGTGTGGGAGTAACTGTCTTTACATATGCTGCATACTCTTTTTGATTCATATTCATTCCCCCTTATTAACCTGCTGTTATATTATAAAAATAGAAAAATGCGCCTGCCACCTTTGCAAATGCCATACATAATATTACAACTCCCAATCCGTGTCGAAACGATACTCGTCTGGTAAATATGGGGATACTGTCTAACATTTCCGCAATTGCCAATGCCAGACATCCTACCATCACTCCGCTGAACAATCCCACAACTGCCAAAAAGCACCACGCAACAGGTAGCCAAATGTTTTCCGGAATATGCAAAGTATTTAATGCAAATCCCCTTATATCCAAAACATCCGCAAACACACTATATAGCCCGCCGACAGTTGTGCCGTAAATAATCATATTCTCATATAACCATATGGCCTTGGCGGAATGTGTCTTACCGATAAACCTCGGCACAAGTGAAACTGCACTTAAAACCGTAAAAACACCGGCTGCGGTCAATATACCAAAACAAGTTCCGCATACTCCCAGAAAGATAAGTTTAAACATCAATTTCCTCTCCCTCTCTGTCCGCTGTTTCTATCAGCGCCTGATTTACCTCACGTTCGTAAGTTCTCATGGAAACCTCGATAGGTGTAGGATCAGACGTGATTCTGCGTTTTCCCACATGATTAAAGAACACCGTAATCCCCAAGGCCAAACCGACGGAATACGTTATCTCCAAAACATTAACCGGACCTGCCGGTTTCTCCATGAAAACTTCATAGGCTTCCGCAAATACATCTCTCACACCCACATCCGCGTTGTATGCCACCAGTGTAGCTGCCGTACCAAAAAAGCACACTAAACTTACAAATATCAGCTTCAACCATACTTTAAGGCCCTTCGATGCATCTACAGAAACACGTTCCAACAACACATCTGTTTCTCCTATGGATTGTACCAATACCCCCGAACACTCATTGCATATCATCTGAATCAATTTCAACGAACTGATAACCGCACGCTTTTTATCTTTAAAATGATACACTTTAATCGCGTTACATCTCGCCAAAACATTCTCATCCGTACATTCCACGGATGCAACATCCTTTAAAAATACATCTTCCGCAGACACTTCCGCATCTCTTTTGCACTTTAAATAAATTACGGTCTCTCTCACTCTTTTCACACCTTTTTGTTTTTTTCTATTGTGTACACCTTCCTTAAAAATATGCATAAAAATACCCTTTTACCATTTTCATTCGGTAAAAGGGTATTTAGCACTTTATTCATTTTTATTCCCACAATTTAAAAGAGATATTTAAATCTACATTTCCGGAAATACCATCCACTTTTCCTTTATCAGAATACTGCCATACATCAAATTGATAAGGATAATAAATCTCTTTATTATAATATGCAAACCATTTGTCATATTCTTCCAACTGTTCCAAATCCAACATAAGCATACCCATTTCCATGTTATGATATAGCATAACATCATAACCGGCAGCTTTCACTGTCTCCAAAAAAACAATGGTATTTGCAGTTCGTTCTTCCATGCTGATTTTGTTCATTCTGGCTTCACTGTCATCCACACGTTCTACATCAATTACAATGGGGCATTGTATTTTGTAAGGAGCAATCTTCTCTAAAACAAAAGCTGCTTCTTCTCTCGCCTCTTCTTCTGTAATTGCCTGTGAGAAGAAGTAAACTCCAACCTGAATTCCATTGGAAATGGCTCCCTTTATATTCGCTTCAAAATATGCATCCTCCACAATGGCTCCTGTTCCGTAACCTCTGTTTCCGACACGAATAAAAGCAAACTTCACACCGTCTTGCGCCACCTTTGCCCAATCAATTTCGCCCTGATGCTTCGATACATCAATTCCTTTGTAGGAAATCACTTCTCCATCCTTTACATATTCCAAAGAACCATCCGAAAAGATACGCAAATCTTCCGTCACATAAGAATGTTGTTTCAAATTAGGATTAATAGGAATAAAGTGATATCTTCCGCCACTGGCCAACACAATTCTGTCATCATATAATTCACGTAACACGCCTGCCATACCGGTATTACTGTTGATTCCTGCTTCCAATTCATCCAGTACTTGCTGGGCGCCTTCCCGTCTCGCATCTTCCTTAATCTGCTCTATATAGCTTTCCAGCTCTTCCCTTGTGTACAAATCTTTTGAATCGGCAACTTGCACATTCATATTACTTACTTCTGTTACCTCTTCCTGTAGATTCCGGTCCAAACGAAGATACAGAATCACGCTCCCCACAACAATGGTTACAAGCAAAAGGATACAGCCAACTCCTGCAAAAATCATCTTACCGCGTTTTTTTCGCAAGCGTCTCTTTTCCCGCAAACGCATGGTAGTTTCTTCTGTTACTGCATTGTTTCTATCAAATTCATCCTTAATGTTCATTCAATTTCCTTTCCTCTTACAAAACACTACCTTCTATTATACTATAAAGGAAACCAAAACATTTGGGAAGACCCACATATAAATTTATAAAAACTTAACAAACTTTTTCCTGTATTTTGGCACGCATGGCCAGCAGTATTTTTTTCTCCATACGGCTGACTTGCACCTGACTGATACCTAAGTAGCCTGCCACCTCTACCTGAGTCTTATCCTGAAAATAGCGCATTTTAATCAGCATGCTCTCTGTTTCTGTTAACTCCTGCAATAATTGTTGCAGCAACATATGATTTAAAAGTGCTTCATTTTCTTTATCTTCCTTTCCTATGGTATCCATCAGCATCAGCTCTTTTCCGTCACTACGGTAAACGGAATCATATATGGAATCCATCCTATATTCCGCTTCAGCTGCGGTTACTACCTCTTCCACAGACAATCCGGATTCCTTTGCAATTTCCTCAATAGTGGCATCGCGTCCCAATGTGCTTTGTAATTTTTGACGCGCCACATTTACTTTTATTCCCAATTCTTTTATGGTTCGCGGTATCTTTACCGGCCCGTCATCTCTTAGAAATCTTTTGATCTCCCCGCTGATTAAGGGCACTGCATACGTAGAAAACTTTACATCATAGTTTAAATCAAAATGATCAATAGCCTTTATCAAACCGATAGTCCCTATTTGAAATAAATCTTCCTGCTCTACGCCCCTTCCCAAAAATCTGCGCACAATAGCATGTACCAGTCCTAAATTTTTTTCTATCAGTACCTCTCTTGCTTCTTTATCTCCTTGTTGTGACCTTGCAATCAGTACTGATACTTCCTCCATGCAGCCACCACCTAACAGGCCTCAATCCAGGAGCCGGAACCTATCTTCTTCTGCATTTTCACCAGTGTTCCCATGCCCGGTTCACTAATCACTTCCAAATCATCCATAAAGGCTTCCATAAAAGCAAATCCCATCCCCGAGCGATTATACTCCGGTTTGGTCGTATACAAGGGCTCCATTGCCTTCTCCAAGTCCTCAATTCCCTTCCCTTTATCCTGTATCTCTATGTATAGCAAAGTATCTTCCACCTTACAATGCATATATATTTTTCCGGGATGTATGGTAACATATGCCGGTACTTTGTCACCATGTTTCCCATAACCGTACATATTCTCATATCCATGAATAATTGCATTGGTAACCGCCTCCGAAACAGCCGTTTTAATATCAGACAACTCTTCCATGGTAGGGTTCAAGGAAGCTATGAAAGATGCTACTGCCAATCTTGCAAATCCTTCATTCACGGAAATTGCATCAAATTCCATTTTCATTTCATTATTCATTTTCTTTCCATCCTATTCCATTATTTCTATCATGTTCTGAATACCCGCCAAGCAAAGCATACGCTTAATTTGCCTGTCCGCGTGAAGAACAAAAATTTTGCCGCCGATAAAATTAACTTTTTTATATCTGCCCATAATCAAGCCGATTCCTGACGAATCCATAAATCTGGTCACTCCAAAATCGAAAGCCACATGGTCCACTTTTCCCGACATAATAAACCGATCCGCCTGTTCACATATGTATGATGTTCTGTAATGATCCACTTCTTCCGGCAACCGTACCATAAGACAATTATCTACCACCTGAAATTCCTCCATCCTTCTTCCTCCTTTCAAACAATAGGAAAGGACATGTGGATATCCACATGTCCTTGTCTTTTGTATCTTATTCGAAATTATTGATTTGAAGTAATTTTGTCAATGTAAGTCTGTGCATCTCTTGCCCTGTCTGAGTTGGGTTCTGCTATTTCCAGAACCTTGTTGTAGGTAGCAAGAGCCTCATCAAATCGTTCTAAACGATGATATGCTCTTGCCAAATAATACCAGGCATTTACATGTTTTTCATCATGACGAACCACTCTGGAAAACTGTGTAATGGCCATCTCATAATTGGCGCTGTCATAAGCTGTAAATCCGTCATTATATCCGGTTTCCACTATTTTGGGTGTGATTGCGGCAAAGACGGCATTGTACAAATTGCGGAATGCATTAGGGCTTTCCTCTAAAACAGCACTCTCAGCAATACGTGCCAAATCATCAGATACCTGATAAATATCACCTGCTGCAAGATAAAAGGCTGTTGTATTCAGCAATTCCTCTGTACTTGCAAGCAACTCATCCGTACCGGCATATCCGTCCAGAGCTCCCTGCATCTCTTTCTGCGAAGCTTTCAAATCGGTCAACTCATTAGATAATTCTTCAATACGCGTATCTTTTACGGTTAACTGATTTCCAATATTTGTAATTTGTTCCTGTGCCGACAAACGCTCGTTGGTGCGAACTGCCGGAACCACCAAAAAATACACTGCTGCTGCGCCTATTAACATACCAATAACAATATTGAGCAATGTACCGCCACCACTGCGTTTTCCCTCTTTAAGACCGATGGGTTGAATAATCACTTCATTATCACTCTGATAACGAATAGCGTCTTCCTGCTTTTTCTTTGGTCTACCGCCATCTTCGGGATTCAGCATACGCTCCACTTCCTGCATATAGGTAAGTGTCATGGTATTGTTTCTGTCCATGTTAAGGCACTTGTTCAATTCACGTTTTGCCTTCTCCCACTGCTCCATATCCATGTACAAAAGAGCCAATAACTGATGTGCACGAATAAATTTCTGGTTCATGGATAAGACTTTTCTGATTTGAATCAAAGCCAAATCCTTACTTTCCTGTTGACAATACACAAGAGCCTGATTAAACTTCTTGGTCACCTGTCTGATATTTTCTAACTGAGACGCACTTGACTGTATCATATTGATATAGTCATCCGCAACATTCTTCTCAGACTTAAGGTTCTTACTGATAACCCATTCACAAAGAGCCGGTACAGCCTCACCCATCTCAAAATACACCAGTCCCAAAAGATTTCTGGCTTCCACATTATTTTTATTAAATTTCAAACTCTGCCTTAAACTTGTCACCGCACCGGACAAATCCCGCACCTTTGCCTTAGCCAGTCCATCGTTGTAATACATATTGGACGCGTAAATAATTTGCTTATATCTTGCCACGTCTGCGCCGCAAGAGGTGCAAAAATCATGTTCTGACAAACGGCAGCCACAATTATAACAATACATAAATTCCTCCTGTCACTTTCGTACTACCGCTTACTGTTGTCCTGCTTCTTCCTTCTCTTCACGAACCATTTTAACCAAAAGGTCTGCAACATCCGTAATATCTTGATTGTAAATAGTTTCTGATATATCTTCTATCTCCGGACTGGGATGAAATTTCTTTAATTCTTCTTCAAAATTTATCATATTCTAAGTACTCCTTTATTTCTCCCACCAAATAGAGGGAGCCAACAATATACACTCGTTCCTGTTCTTTTTTCTCCGCAAGCACTGCGTGCAATGCATCCTTTACACATTCATAACTGCTTATCCGGGCGTCGGAAACTGTTTTTAAGCTTCCCTCCATCTCCGCAAGAGATGCCCCCCGATAGTTCTCCAGCCGTGCCAGTGTAATACTTTCAAATAAGCCGGACTGTGCTATTTTGTGAAGCATGGTCACATAATCCTTGTCCGAAACTACACTGAACAGCAATTTGCGTCCATGACTGCAACCATCTTCCTGCACCGTCTCCAAAAATGCTCTGACACCATCTTCATTGTGAGCACCATCCACAAATACATTGGGCAATACTTCTTCCATTCTGCCGGCCCAAAAACATTTTTCAATCCCTAATTTCCGGGACTGTACATCAATCTGTCTCTCTTGGTCCAACACTTCAATCGCCCGAAGTGCAAGCGAACTGTTTTCCATCTGATATTGCGCAATGGTATTTAAATTTATCCTAATATTATAATCATAACGAGAAATATAAGAAAAATCAATGATTTTATTCTTAATTTTCAATAATACATAGTCCTTTTTCGACACCGGATAGCACTGTGCCGACAATTGCTTTGCTTTTTTTGCAATAACACTTGTAGTTTCTGCGGCAGTATCCCAAAAAACAACAGGTGTATGCTCCGCCATAATTCCTGCTTTTTCTCCTGCAATTGCCTCTAAGGTATTTCCCAAATATTCCGTATGTTCCAAACTCAAATGGGTAATTACACATAATTCTTTACGTGAAACTGCATTGGTAGCATCCAATCTGCCTCCAAGCCCCGTTTCCAAAATACAATAGTCCGGTGTTGTCTCTTTAAACACCAACATTGCAATAAAAAACATATATTCAAAGAAGGTAGGATGATATCCCTCTCCTGCCTCTATTTCTTCCCAATTTAACAAATTATAAATGACTTGAAAAGCTTCGTAAAAAGCTTCCTTGCTAATCATTTTTCCATCTATCATAAAACGTTCTCTCACATCCACCAAATGGGGAGATGTAAACACTGCCACACGCTTACCGGCAGTTTCCAAAATACTGCGCATATACGCACAAACAGAACCCTTCCCATTAGTACCTGCCACGTGAATAATTCGCAGTCCTAAGTCCGGATTCCCTAACTTTTCTAAAAAGGCCTTTGTATCGGCCATGGTATTCTTTTTTGTAAAACGGGGCACGTTAAAGATATACTCCACTGCCTCGTCGTAAGAACTGATTGTTTGTTTCTCCATACAGATTACTCCATATTTACGAATTCTCCACCATACGTATCACTCACACACCGGTGAAAAAACATTCTCCTCAAGATGTATGTTTCTCGGCGGACATGCTGGCATGTTCGCCTAAAACACACATCTTTCGTCGCCTGTCTTTTTCAACGTTGCATTATGTGATACATATGGCATCGAATTCTTACTTATCGATAAGCCATGGGCGACAGCACAACCATGCTTTTCTCGCCGTGGATTATCTATTTTTTCAGTTGCAGTAGGTGATAGGCTTCGGGTGGGATATACCTATCCAATACGTCACATCGGGCATGAGGTTGGCGACTGTCGGAAGGTTTGTCATCTGCAGGAGGTGTAGTTGCTCTTAGGATTTACAAAACTGCGTTATTGCGCAAAATCCGCTTGTCTGAGCAAAGCGAGTTAAGGATTTTGCGCAATGCTTTTAGCAGATTTGTGAATCCTTAGTGCAACCGACTCCGAAGCCGCAAACACTTCTGACGGGCGCAAGCCCCATGCCGGGGTGTGAGAAATTGGATTCCCCTTATCCCCCCTTACTGTAACTGTGTCAGTCTTTCTTTCACCTGCTCCATCATCTGGGTATATTTTGCAAGCTTGGCTTTTTCTTCTTCAATCTTGGCGGCAGGTGCCTTGGAAACGAACTTTTCGTTGGAAAGCATGCCGTTTACACGGGCAAGCTCGCCCGTAAGACGCTTCTCTTCCTTCTGTAAACGCTCGATTTCCTGAGCAATATCAACCAATTCTGCAAAAGGAATGTATACAACCGCACCGGGAATCACTACGGATACCGCATCCTGTGCGATGCCTTCCTTATCAGCCTGAACAAGTACTTCATTTGCATAAGCCAAAGATGCAAAGAAAAGCTTACCTTCGGTAAAGGTATTGCGGATGTCTTCGCTTTCACTTACTACGATGCACATTGCCTTACGGCTGGGTGCCACGTTCATTTCGCTACGGATGTTACGGATACCGCGAACTGCTTCCTTGATGGTTTCAATATCCTTTTCTTCCTTTGCAAAGCTTCTGTCTGCACTGAACTCAGGCCACTTGCTGATCATAATGGACTCTTCTTCGCTCTGAAGTGTACAGAAGATTTCCTCAGTAATGAAAGGCATGTAAGGATGTAATAACTTTAATGCATCTAAAAGGACGGTCTTTAAGGTCCATAAAGCAGCATTCTGGCTTACTGCGTCGTCAGAGTTGTACAGACGAGGCTTAACCATTTCGATATACCAATCGCAGAACTCATCCCAGATAAAGTCGTAAACCTTCTGTACTGCAATACCCAGCTCGAAGCTTTCCATATTGTCGGTCACATCCTTTACCAAGGTATTCAACTTGGAAAGAATCCACTTATCAACAGGTGCCAGTTCGTTCGCTGCAGGAGTGGTTACTTCCTTGCCTTCCATGTTCATCATGATGAAACGGGAAGCATTCCATACCTTGTTTGCAAAGTTACGGCTGTTCTCTACTCTTTCGTAGTAGAAACGCATATCATTACCCGGTGCATTACCGGTAATTAAGGTCAAACGGAGGGCATCTGCACCATACTGTTCAATGATTTCCAGCGGGTCGATACCATTGCCCAAAGACTTGGACATCTTACGTCCCTGGCTGTCACGAACCAAACCGTGGAACAATACGGTAGAGAAGGGCTTCTTACCCATCTGCTCAAAGCCTGAGAAAATCATACGGATTACCCAGAAAAAGATAATATCATAACCGGTTACCAATACGCTGGTAGGGTAGAAATAATCCAAATCTTCCGTCTTGTCCGGCCATCCTAAGGTTTCAAAAGGCCACAGTGCAGAAGAGAACCAGGTATCCAAAGTGTCAGGATCCTGTGTCAGATGTGTGCAACCACACTTAGGACATACGGTTACTTCTTCTCTTGCAACGGTTACTTCACCACACTCATCACAGTAGTAAGCAGGAATTCTGTGTCCCCACCAAAGCTGACGGCTGATACACCAGTCACGGATGTTGTCAGTCCAGTTGTAATAGGTCTTTTCCATTCTTTCCGGAATCAACTTAATATCGCCGGTCTTAACCGCTTCTACAGCAGGCTTAATCAGCTCATCCATCTTTACAAACCACTGCTCTTTTACCATAGGCTCGATGGTGGTCTTACATCTGTCATGAGTACCTACATTATGTGCATGGTCTTCAATCTTCACAAGAAGTCCCATAGCATCCAGCTCTTCTACGATGGCCTTACGAGCATCGTAACGAGCCATGCCTTCGAACTTGCCGCCGTTCTTGTTGATGGTAGCATCGTCATTCATTACATTGATAATAGGCAGGTTATGTCTCTTTCCAACTTCAAAGTCGTTAGGATCATGAGCAGGAGTAATCTTAACAACACCGGTACCGAATTCCATATCTACATAGGTATCGGTTACGACGGGAATCACTCTGTTCATGAGAGGAAGCATTACACTCTTGCCGATTAAATGTTTATATCTTTCATCATCGGGATGAATTGCCACTGCGGTATCGCCCAACATGGTCTCCGGTCTAGTAGTAGCAAAGGTTAAAAATTCTGTAGTACTTGGGGTACCGTCATCATTCATAATGGGGTACTTAATATGCCAGAAATGACCGGCCTGTTCCTCGTATACTACCTCTGCATCAGAGATGGAAGTATTACAAACAGGACACCAGTTAATAATACGTGCGCCCTTGTAAATATATTCTTTTTCATGCATCTTTACGAATACTTCCGTAACCGCTCTGTTACAGCCTTCGTCCATGGTGAAACGCTCTCTGTCCCAGTCACAGGAAGAACCTAACTTCTTCAGCTGAGAAATAATACGTCCGCCGTATTCCTTCTTCCACTCCCAAGCTCTTTCAAGGAATTTCTCACGTCCAAGCTCCCACTTGTCAACGCCTTCTTCTTTTAACTTCTCAATAATCTTAACTTCCGTCGCAATACTTGCATGGTCTGTTCCGGGCTGCCAAAGCGCATTGTAACCCTGCATTCTCTTAAAACGAATGAGAATATCCTGCATGGTATTGTCCAAAGCATGTCCCATGTGTAACTGACCGGTAATATTTGGCGGGGGAATCACAATTGTAAAAGGTTTCTTGGTTCTGTCTACTTCAGCATGGAAATATTTCTTCTCCAGCCACTTCTGATACAATCTGTCTTCTATGCCCTGGGGGTCATAGGTTTTTGCTAATTCTTTGCTCATAGTTTTCTCCTTTCTTGCAATAGAAAAGCCCTTTGCCGATATCTTCTATCAGCAAAGGGCGTCAATAACGCGGTACCACCTTTGTTCGTAGTTTTCACTACCTCAGCGACTTCCATCAAAGTCCTATCCGATAACGGGGATAAATCGGAAATTCCTACTGTTAATTCAGAACTCCTGCTCAGAAGCTACCTTCCGCATCCCTTCCTTAAAGCCACCTCGCAGCACTATCCGGGGCTCTCTCTGATAAGGGGTAATCCGTACTCCTCTTCCTCATCGCAATTGCTATATACCTAAGAATATAACCATGGGCAGAGGATTTGTCAAGTACTTTTGAGAAATGGTGTCAATCCTCTTGGTTTTTGTCTTCTCCCCGGAACCTAATTGCTATTTCAAACTCCTCCATATTTTCACTTTTAGCAGCAAGTATTAACCACTTACTAAGTACTTCTACATCACTTTCTTCATCAATTGCCTCTTTTACTTCAGGAGATATCTCCCCTAAATCCTCTAATAGCCCTAAGATAGAACGTGTTATACCATGTGCTATACCATCCTCATATCCTTCCTGTCTCACTGTCGCCAAGTGCAATTCCTCATTATATTCGTATATACTCACCTTCACCGCCTCCGCTCGATTACGTTTCAAAAACTCTGCCAAAATCCCTTCGCCGATACACTCTGTAATAGCGCGTTCCACCGCCTCATCTATAGGCATCTGCTCTGCATATCTGCGCACCCGTTCAATATACTGCATATATTCTCTTAGCGTCTTGCACTTGCCTAGAAGCTTCGCATTGTTTCCTGCATTGATATTGAGTACCGTTACTATCAGTTCCAATTCCGGCTCTTCCTGCTTTTTAGAAAAGGCATCTGATAATCTATATATCCTCCGTTCCGGCTGTCTTTCCTTTCCATTGTAAAAAACAATAAACCTTGGAGCAGGAATTTTAATCAAACCCCTCGCGTACAAATTACAATCCTTCACATAGTTTTGCAACAAATCCGCCACATAGAATAAATCTCTCAACGGCATATTGGGATTGACCGTAGATTGATGCTCATAGAGATTTACCTGAAAATTAAATAAGAACGACACATCATTCTTCATTTTCATGTAAATGGCATTCTGCAATGTGTTAATCTCCAGACTGTCTGCATCCGTATATTCCGTACCATTGACCGCATTATACAGACTTAGCAGTTCCTTTTTATCCAGATACAGCATCCGAAACATGGAATCCTTGTAGTTACTTTTTTCCATACTTAGTACCTCCTTCTTGCAGGAGTGCCCCCTCAGAACCTCCTGCCTTTAATTGTTTGTGAATTAAAAGCATGACTTTCTGAAATATAGAATTTGAGATTTTTAGACCCGAAAAGCCCTTAGGTTTTCCTAATAGAAAATATGCTTTGCATTTAGTATATATTGTTCAAATGTAAATTGCAAGTATATAATTTAAAAATTTAGGATTTACCCAGCCTTTTTCTCATCACCAAGTAAAAATTATCTTCCCTTTCCAACTGCTTTGCCACTGCCTCTATGTACTCTGCAACAGTGGCGCCTTCCTTTTCTCGGATTTCGTGTTCTAGCAGCTCCAATACTTTAGGAAAATAGTTCATCCCGTTTCCTCGTTTTAAGATACCTCTGGTTACATCCAAAATCAATCCATAGGACAGTTTCTGCGGAACAATTCCATCAATTAGTGCAGGATAAATCCCCTTCAAATTTTCTACCAAATCCTTAATGATATCTACGTTCAATATCTCTGAATAATACTGACGTACAGTGGTTCGCAATACTTCCATAAGATGATCCAAAGTCTTCTCATCAATACCCTGAAATTCTTCTTCATACAGAATATTCTGATATGCAAGAATCATCACTTCTTTAGGATTCAACATAGGTTGGTCCATTACTCTGACTAGAGGCATCAAAATACCTTCCTTAGCCAGTTCAATCCTTATTCGAACAATTTCTTCCCGAAAGTCCTTCTCCATAAACACCGGCACCACATCACTTCCAAATACCAGCTCCAAAGGTTCGTACCAATCCCACAAATGCTTCCATATCTCATCCTGCTGGACCAGATTCCCATTCTCTACAATAGTTTTCTTCTTCCCCACCAGATAATCCGCACTTACTCCCAAAATATCACACAAGGACGTCAGCATCTCCAAATCAGGACTACTTGCCCCCTTTTCCCATTTACTGAGAGCCTGTGGTGTTACACCCAAACGGTTAGCCAATTCCTCCTGCGTAAAGCCTGCACTACGCCTGCTTTCCGCAATTCTCTTTCCTATTTCAACCAAAATATGCCCCATGCTATGTACCTCCTTCTTTTAAAGATATCATAGCAAAGGGCATCCTTTCTGTATAGCAACTTTCTGTTGCGTCCTATTCAACTACTTTCTCCACCGGTATCCAAAGTTCACAGAACAGACCTTCTCTTCCACGCTCAAAATAGATTTCATAGTCCGTCTCTTCCGCCGCCTCATAGCCCATCTGGGGTAGGAACTCCCTATAAAACTTAGCCCATGTTTCCGTTATACAATCTCCAGTCTCACCCATGCAGTCAAATACCACATAGTTTCCTGGCTTTACATCCCAGATTATATAACCGGCCTTTTCCATTTCTGCAAGGTCAAACCCAGCTGTCTCTTCATCCACCAGGACTCCGATTCCATATTCAAAGGTACCCTCATCCTCCTTCGTCGGGCTACATAAGCCATACAAGTCCCTCTTTCCCTCCGGGCGCAACTCACGAAGAGGCTCCACCAGATTTTTGTCATGACACTCCTCCCAAAAATCCGGAATATCATGATTGTCATCATCATTGATAATCTCGTTGGAAAAGTTTCTCACCAATGCAATAAATTTCTGTTCCTTAGTTTGTACCATTCTGTAATCCATACTCTTACCACCTTCCACGGTTATTTTAATGGCAAGAGGATTAAAAAGCACCAGTCTAGCCGACTCTTCTCGGACAAATTTCGGAGCAATACCGTGAAACCGGGTAAATGCCTTGGTAAAGCTCTCCGGGGTATCATAACCGTACTTTAGCGCTATATCTGTTATTTTTACATCTGTTTCCATGATTTCCTTCCCTGCTAAGGACAATCTGCGGTTACGGATATAAGTATTGGCTGTCATCCCGGTAAGAAAACTGAAGGCTCTGTGAAATTCGTAGCTAGAAATATGTACGGATTTCGCCACATCCTCGTAATTCATTTCCTCCATCAGATGCTCTTCCATATAGTCAATTGCCCGTTGCAAAGTTGCTATCCACTCCATGCTTTCTTCCTCCTGTTATGTCCCATTATAAAGGCGGAATGCTTTCCTTACATTTCCCGGCTTGCGCAGATTTGTCAGGAAAATGTCACAATCTCCTATGCGAAGTTTATGATAACATAATTTCATGTCACTCTGTCAAGCTTTTGCCTATGCGCATACATCACTTGGCACTCTACGTTTATTCCCCGCTACTCTTCTCGATAGCCCGTAATCTCAATAATATACTGGGCATCAAAATCATAGCATTACATATCAACCAAGAGCCTAATGCCCAAGGATGATAATAATACAGATGCAAACCGTCCTTAGCAAATAAAAAGACATTCAACAAAGTAATCGCCGCGAATGCAAGAAGCAAACCAAGCACCATTCCAACAGCACTCATAAGCAATAACTCACCTATTACCTTCCGGCGAATCTTACTTTTAGGAATCCCAATGCTTTCGTAAATCTGAAATTCAGACCTCCGCTTATCGTAAATACCTACCAACACCGCATTGATGGTGATGAAGAATACACAGGTAACTACCACAATGATACTCAAAAAAATGATACTGTTAAAAGTAAACTGTCCCTCTGCCTCCGCTACTCTTTCCTCATAGGTTTCGATTTCAATGGTCTGATACTTCTCTTTTAACTCTGCTGCACGAGTCTGTAAGTACTCCTCACTCCCTGCATCACTCCAGGTCAGCTGGTAAAATTCATTGACCGCAGAATCCTGCGCTATCAAAATAGCGCCCATAGCATCCCCCTCCATAATGCGTACAGTATAGGGATGCTCTCCATAATAAAGAGTAAGTTCCTTGCGACTTTCCGTTAATATATCGCCATCCTGCAGCCCCAGATATTTCGCATAGCTCTTGGTTATAAACAAGGTATTCTCCTGCACCAAAGAAGTATCCTTGACCCAGCTCATACGCTCATTTCTCCACAAAAAGTCTTCTTTTGTATAGCTGAAAGCATAGTTTCCGTTAGTAAAGGTAAGCACCGAGGGAAAAATAAAATTATTGGCCCCCACCGCAAACATATGCAATTTTTCATCACCACTTATCTCTTGCAAAAATGCATCCTTTCCCTGCTCCGAAGTCACACCGTTCAAATTCACATAAACCACATTCGACTCCGGCTCCAGAGTTTTTAAATACGATACTTCAATATTAGACAGGTAGCTTCCGCCCACATACAAAAGACCGGTTAAGGCAATCATAATAAACACAGTCATAGCTTTTGTCAAATTGTGGCGGACAAAATACATTGCCTGAAAAGGTTTCATCCTACCGCCTCCTTTGAAGAAATCTCACCATCCCAAATTTCAATCACACGATCTGCGCCTTCTAAGATAGAATGGTCATGGGTAATGACAATTACCAAATGCTCCTTTGCATATTCCTTCAAATAGTGCATGACACGAAATGCATTTTCATGATCAAGAGATGCTGTCGGCTCATCTGCAAACAGTACCTTAGGCTCGTTAATCAATGCCCTGGCAATGGCACAACGCTGACGCTGACCGCCTGACAATTGTTTCGGCTTCTTCTTGCCTTCTGTCGGTTTTATTCGAAGTTGCTGCAAAAGTTCTTCTGCGCGCTTCTTAGTTTCCGCCGTATTTTCCTTCGCTGCCACCATTACATTGTCCAAAGCACTCATATACCCTACCAGGAAATGATGCTGGAACACAAAGCCAAATTGTTCCCTGCGAAGTCTTTCTAACTCCTTGCCTGTAAGTTCTTTATAATTCTTGCCATTATAAACAATATCTCCGTCAGTTGCCTTCTTCAATGTCGAAAGACAGTACATAAGGGAAGACTTTCCGCTACCGGAAGGTCCGATAATTCCGATTAGTCCTGTATCCGGCAGGGTAAGACTTACATCATTTACCGCACACACCTTTTCTTCTTTGTCCATATCATATATCAAATTTAAATGACTTACTTCAAACATCTTATTCCTCCTCCATAGCATCAATGGTTTTGACCTTCTGCATAGCAATCACTACCGGTATTTGCAAAACTCCCGCAAGTAATGTTCCGATTCCCACAATCT
Source organism: Acetatifactor sp. (assembly GCA_045590095.1). Classification (GTDB taxonomy): domain Bacteria; phylum Bacillota; class Clostridia; order Lachnospirales; family Lachnospiraceae; genus Acetatifactor. The sequence goes on from JAZNQI010000069.1 coordinate 21,463, forward strand.
GCAACAGCACATTGGGAAGAAAGTATTCAAACAGCATTCCCTGGGAACGCATGATAGCACCTACCGATACACAAAGTATGACTGTAATTACTCCTGCTATCGCAATACTGATTCCCAGGCAAATTCCAAACTCCCTGAAAGCCAAGGAATAAACTTCCTTTTGAGAATATCCCAAGGAACGATACAAACACCATTCACTGTAACGGTCCTGCACATGTAATCGGTACACAAAGAACACCGTAAGTCCCAGAATGAAAGCAATAGAATATGTCATTACTTTTAAGGGCGTCTGTATTTGATTATTGGTTTCCTCCACGTCCTTCACCATATTCACCCTATCCGATATGATTTGTACCGTGCTCTGACTATTAATATCTGCTTCCACACCAAACCTTGTAAAATATTCTTTCATGTCCGGAATAGTTCCTGCATCCAAAAGATACAGAACCCGGTCCGGATACTCACTATTTTCATAATCGATTCCTGCAGCAATATAAGTATCATACTCCACTATACCGACTAAAGTTGTTTCCTCATCAAACAACTTCTCTCCAACCCTAAAACCTCGATTCTTAGCCATATTGGCATCCATAAGTAACTCTCCCGGCTTTTGTGGCAGTCTGCCTTCTATGACATTTAACTGTAAGTAATCCACTAGAATATCCAATTCCTCTTTTGTTAACATAGGGGCATTAAAAACAGTTCCGCCGGCAAAAGAATTCACCCTAACTTGGTAATTGTTACAAATAAACACATGATCCGCTGTACCTTCCGCCTCTAGTTTTTCTTCTAATACAGCCGTCCCTTTATTGATTTCCGCCACCTTCTCTTCATAGCTTGCTTCTCTTTCCGGATCCCACAAGGACATATCCATTCCTAAATCCATGGCATCATTCAATTTCTCCAAACCGTTCAGATAACCGATTTGCATTCGCTCCGCACCTTTTACCGCAACTGCCTCATACATATAGACGGACGGATGTAAAAAGAATTGCACCCCGTACAGCAGGACAAAGTACAGCCCAAAACTAAGTATCAATATGGCTGCCCGTTTTTTATTATTTTTCAGATAAAACCATGCACTCAATCGTTGCATCTTTCTTACTCCTCTCTTTTTCTTTGTCCCAAGTATAACAAACGCCCCGAAGTCAAAACAGTGTTAAAAGTCATAAAAAAGTCACAAAGGAATTTCTTCCCCTGTGACTTCAGTCATGTTTACATTTTTATTCTTGGCAACTACGGTGCATCCTTAAACCATTATCAAATCTTTCAAAAACAAAACCAGTGCCGTACGGTCGTGAATATCAAACTTATCATAGATGGACATCATGTAATTCTTCACCGTCCCTTCAGCTAAAAACAGTTGCTTTGCCAGGTCTGTATTACTGTAACCTTTGGTAAGAAGACCGCAGATCTCCAGTTCTCTGGCAGTCAAATCTTTAGGCAACTTACCTCTTTGAAGATTTTCTGTACAGTCACCAACAGGTCTCTGTTCTGAAGACTTTGCAACTTCCGTGCCATCTTTTCCGCCCGTTCCTGCCATCATCCTTGTCAGCGCTTCCAATACCTTTCCGGCCAATACACTCTGCCCTGCTAACAGCTGGTGAATCGCTTTAATAATGGTATCTCCCGCACTGTCCTTGAGCAGATACCCATCCGCTCCCCCGGCCAATGCCTCCGTAATATAGTGATTATCATAAAAGGTGGTCAACACCAGAAGTTTCATGTCCGGGTATCGCTCCTTAAGCTTGGGTATCAATTCAATGCCACCCATGCCCTTCATGTTCAAATCCACCAGGGCAATATCCGCTGACACCTGCTTAAGCTTTTCCAATGCCTCTTTTCCATCCTTGGCAATCCCCACCACTTGCATCTGCCCCTTTACGGTCAGTATGATTTCCATACTTTCCGTGAGCAGTTCCTCATCATCTATCAAAAATACCCGAATGCTCATTACCGTTCTCCTTTTTTCTCTGCCACAGTGACCAAAGGCAATTCTACCTGTACCTGAAAACCATCATCAACCGCCAACTTGAACGTTCCTGCGTGATTTAGTACATAGGCTTTCATTTTACGAAGCCCATAACCATTTTCCAAACGTTTCATTTGTTCTGCATCCGATAACCCCTCGAACCCTTTTCCGTTATCCGAAACCACCAACCTGATATGAGCGGTATCATAAGTCAAATGTACAAAAAACTCTGTAGCGCCACCATGCCGAATACCGTTGTTCAAACATTCTGTCAGCACAGAATGCAAAAATTCACAGGTTCGTTTTTCCACTCGTAACTCCTTGTCATGACATTCCGCAAAATTATGTATGATCTTTATCTCTGTATCCGTGGAAAACTTGTCCGCTTCCGTAGCTAACAGACTGCAAAAATCCTGCAAACTGATATCCTCCGTCTCTGCATCCAGCACCCGGACTGCCCGACGAATTTCCTCCAATGCCAAATGCATTCTTTCCGACGTAGCCGAAAGCTTTCCTTCCGCTCTGTCAGGGTCGGCCTCCTTCAACACCTCGTAGGCCTGCAAAGATACTAATGCAGATGTAATGGTATGTCCCACTACATTGTGAATATTTCGTGCAATATTCTCTCGCTCTTCCAGTCTGGCATTGTGTTCTGCCACCTGAGAACGTAAAGATATCTCCCGATTCAGATTCTTCACCTTTTGCTCATTTAAGGCCGTACTCTCCATCTGACGATACAGTTGTTTATTTTTATACTGCATAGTGCGAACACTCAAGTCTACTACGGCAAACAGCACTGACAACACTACTACCAAGAACATTTGGGATAATCCCTGCCCCGGCGTTCCATACAGTACGCAAAGCAAGGCTCCGCTTATAGGAAGTATGACCTGCAAACTTAAAAGTCCATAATGCATACCACTCGGCTCATACTTTGGATAAAAAGCAAAAAGCAACACAAGTGCAAGTAACGGAATCGGATGTAGCACTAATAAGCCCGCTGTTGCCAGGAGTTTCCCTATTGCACAAAATATATTCTGTTTACGTTCTTCCCTGATTACCACATGATAGCATTGTAGCATCAACCAAATGCCCAGTAGCAACATGGTAAAGGCTTCCTTATAAACCCAAGTATTCATCTCCTCATCCTCGTAATCGTCTCTATCCTCACAAACTTCTCTATTCTTCCAGTTCCACTATACTTTCCGGTTTCTCTACGCTTTCCGGTTTCTCTATGCTTTCCGGTTTCTCTATGCTTTTCATTTTTTCGAGTCGCTCTATTCTCACGCGCGATTCGACTCTCGCAAGACCCTACACATTCTTCAAATGCTTCACCTGATTTCAGTATATCCCAAAGCTGAAAAGAACTCAATCCTTTTTGTTCTTCCCCTCTCTCGCAAATAACCTCATCGCCCCTCAGAAAAATATAGTATATATGTGTGAAAACCATGACTTCGCCTTGTCTTTTTCTATCGGTGAGCATATTTTATCCGTCTTTTGCAACAACAATACGGAGTCACTGCTTCTACTGCTACTTTTCTCCGTTTTTTTCACTCATTTTCGTCAATTTTTCACGCTGTTAACACGGTAAGTACGGAGCACTCATAGACATATGTGGAATTCACCGTAAAAATCCAGAGCGAATGAATCATTTCTCAAAAAAATGACATCAAAATACGTAGATATCGTTTTAAATCAATATGCGCTCCGTACCAAAGAAAAAAAAGACGGATAAAATCACCTATACTCAAGGGAGCATTCTAAAGAATGAACATATCAACAGCCATTCACAATAAGTTTGCCACCGGATGCTCCGCTCCCTCAAAAGTAATTTCCCGCAAACTTATTCACAAAAAGCCCCTCCCTAAGCAGATACCGGTCCTACAAAAGACTGTATCCGCCCAGGATAGGGGCTTCATAATTTATCCTACTTTAATTCAAAAGAAAGCAAACTTGCGTTTCCGCCGCCACGGTAGGTCAGGTAAATAGACTGGATACCATCCGGAATGGCTACCGGTGCGCTGTATTCTTCCCATACATTAGAATTAATAACCGGCAAGGTGGCAAGCACTTCGCCATCCCAGGAAGTACGCACTTCAAACGCTCCGCCTGTATATCCTCTTACCTTCAAAGTAATTTCTGTAATATCCTTGCAGTCGAAATACTTAAATCCTGCGGTAGCACTATTCTGCATATTACCGATGTAGCCGGGATTCTCATCTCCATCCCTGCCGTCCTGCATAATCTTAGGGAATCTGTCGCCCCCCACATAAACAGAAGGTGTATCTGTAAACAAATGGCAGGCAATATACGCAGGATACTCACCCTTACCAGCCAAGGGGCCGCCGTTTAAACCACAGGAAGTAATCTCCACTTGAGGAATAGTACCGTCTGCCAGCACTTGAATCTTTTCTGCACAGCCTTGTCTGCTGTACCAAGTGCCATTGGTCTGTCGATGATAGAAAATATACCACTCATCATTGATTTCAACGATACTTCCATGGTTATTACCACCATATGCCATAGGTTGCTTCGCAGGCTTATATGTATCAATATGCATATCACAGTTACTTACAATCACACCACCATATACAAAGCCCTTCGTAGGATTCTTGCTGGTGGCATAGCACAATTCATGCATGGGCGCAGAGGAATATACAAAATAATAAGTATCGCCAATCTTACGGATAGAAGGTGCCTCGAAGAACGCATGCTCTTCAAAACCTGTACCTTCAGCATATTCGCAACCGGGTGCCACAAATACAGGTGCTTCCTTAATCGTCAACATATCCGCTGCCAAAACAGTACACATGGAGCCATGTCTGGACTTGTCCCCTCTTCCGCAGAAACCGGTGTAAAGATATGTAGTATTTCCTTCTGTCAACACGCCCGGGTCAAACTGTGGTTCATCCCCCGGTTTCTCACCTAAACGAGTACCGTCTTCGTAATGTACATATCCGTAAAATTCATACTTTCCGGCCGGGCTGTCACTAACCGCCACCGAAACCACGGATACATGATCCAAAACATAATACAAATAATATCTGCCGTCAGGTCCCACTGTTACATCCGGTGCATAGAGACACATCTTGCCATCCTTATTCAAAGGATCTGCAGTCTTGGGATAAATCACACCCTCATATCTCCAGTCCGACAAATCATCTACCGGTGCAGACCAGCACACATAATCGCCCAGACAAAAAACATGACCATTGTAAAAATCGTGTGAGCCGTACACATACACTCTGCCGTCAAACACATAGGGTTCTCCATCAGGAATATACTCCCAAGATGGTAAATACGGATTAAATGCTTGCTTTTTCATAAAAAACACCTCTCATCTTAAATTTGTTCTTCCGAATGTACAATTTACAAATATTACTGTATTGCTTCCAGATTAATAATAAACCGGAATGATACTCGTCTTGACGCCGCCAAATCAACGTTTCCGGACTCATCATAAATCGGTTTGCTGTTAGAATAGCCAATTGCTTCCAATGCCTCTTCCAAAATAGCTTTGTCGATATCCACTTCCACGGACAGACAATACTCTCTTACATTATTTGCCCGTTCCTCAGACAAGGGAAGACCACTTTCATATGTACTGGTCGCAAGAGGCGCTGTATGTCCTTCAATCATGGTCTTTGCAATAAAGTCGATATATTTTTCTGAGTATAAAGTGGTAACATATACCTTGATAAATTTATCCAGGAATGCTTTTCCCTCTTCCGTCAAGACAGCAGAGTCACCGCCAAACAAGATAGACGAATCCATTGCCATTTCACCGGTTTCTTCATTCACCGTTACAGCCAAACCTTCCTGTACAAAAGCATCTTCCAAATCCTGCAAAAGATCATCCTTTTTCTCAATCATCTCTTCCAGTTTATAATCCGGTAATTCTTCCAGTTCCTCAGTCAGTTCTTCTGTTACGTAGTTGGTCAAACTATATTGATTTCTATCCCTATAATTGTCATTGTAATAATGAGTGTTCACTCCGTCAGTTAAGATGATACCATCGTCATCACAATAGAAGTAAACATATTGATACGTTTTTGTTCCGTCTTCATAAGGAACTGTAAAAGTACATAATCCATTGTCCTCCAACACGCAAATGGACTCACGAACAGTCTTACCTTCCGAATTTTGAACATAAAACCTGTTGTATTGCGGCTCTTCATCTTCAAACAGAAAAGCAAAATAATCAATATTATCTATAGGTTTTGAATTCGGTGACAAATAATTCTCTCCGTAAAAATATATATAATCCCTATATGCCGAAAAACCGGTATATAAAGTAACCTCCTGACCTTCCGTTGAAAGTGTCAAATCATGTCCGCTGAAAGAAAACTCATACTGCAAAGTATCCTCTGAAAAGGTATACTCTATTCGATTATTCTCTCTATCCACGTTAAAGTCATCCAATATCTTCAGCTTTAAAGTATTTCCGTCTATTTCATATGCACATAACATAATATAAAAATTTTTATCTGTTTCTTCGCTGTCATACCTGCCTGTTTCCTGATAACAGTATAATTCTAACCAATCATACTCTTTTATCTGAGAAACCATATGATTTAGATTGTGAGGTCCTGCTTTAATTCCGCAAGGTAATAATGTAATGGAACGTTCTTGTCCATCCACGTATATGGGAATATATTCACTCTGTTCGGCAAATGCCTCTTCCGCACTTTCTCCACCCTCTAAATAATAATGGCCATAAAACATTTGCGGCGTATACTCTAAGTTAGCATATACCTGCTGGGGATCCAGCATCTGCTCCGGTTTATAAAGCTCTGAATAGTCTTCATCCGGATCGAATATATAAAACCCTTCCGGAGCATATATCAGACTTTCCGGTTCAACCTCCACCTCTGCTTCAGGAGTTGCTTCCGATTCGGTCACCTCTTCGATGTCCTGTACCTCTTCTTCAGTTTCCTCTTCCTCATCTACATCGTCTTCGTCTTCTTCAACTACTTCATCATCACGTGATTTTTTCTCTTCCTCTGTGGCTCCACATGCGGTAAAAACAAACGCACATGCCAACAAAAGAGCGAATACTCGTCTTTTCATTGTCCTTCTCCTTTTGTCAAAATAATGAGTGCCTTTATTATACTCCATTCCATATCAGAAGACAACCTTTCTTACGCTAGGATTTCTCTTTACTCGGTTCTTCTCTCTATATTCTCCCGGTGTCATTCCCACATTTTTTGTAAATTGTGTGATGAAGTAGGCGCAATATCGGTAGCCTAACGCATCTGCAAGTTCTTCTGACTTTATCTCTGTATGAATCAAAGTTTGTTTTGCAAGGTTTAGCCGATAGTCGTTTAAATACTTGATGATGGTGGTTCCGATCTTTGCTTTAAAATCCTGATTCAGCTTTGCGTAAGACTTTCCGCCCCCATCAGCTTAATCCACTGGCTTGCCTTTAAGTAGGCGGAAGCAGAGAGTTTTAGTACACCGTTACAATTGTGGCTGTGATTAAAAAGAGACATCATATTTCTATCATGCTGTTCGTTTAATTCTTTGAATTCATCGATTTCAAGAGCACAATAGTCCAAAGAGCTATTCACAAACAACGGATGGAAACAGATGGTTTATGCCTTAAAGAAGGAAGGCTCTGACAGTTCAAAGCAATCATTGTAACAGGTACAGAGAACAAAGGGCGCTTCCAAATGATACTCTTCTCCATTCAAGCGAAAAGAAATGCCTCCCTGGGTATATGGTTGCTGTCTGTTAAGTACAATAGCCAATGTGGTATCGCCGCTTATTTTCGGTGAAATGATTGACTGTGTGATTTACGAGAATGATTTGCACGGCTTTCTTAAAATCGGAATGGGATTTTTCGCAATCACAACATTTGGTATTGCATTGCACTATGTTACCTATGAGTTGTACAGCACGTTAGGACACGGCCTTCACCGAAAACTTCGCTTAAGACTGTTTCGAAAGATGCAGACGCTTAAGGCAGAGGAACTGAACGCATTGCAACACGGAGCTACCGGCAACATGATTCTGTTCCAGCCCATGGAAGGCTTACATTTCATGGTGCGGAATGTAATACATAATGCCATCAATATCTTACGTATTCTGTTTTGCCTGATTGTAATGTTTCTGATGAATCCGTGCTAACAGCGGAAAAGGGAATGAAATTTATGCAAAGTATATCAGCCGTCTGTTTGAAATTGTTGGGGCATTCTCGGAAATTAAGGTTTGGGGTTCAAAAGAATATATTCTAAAAAAACAATGAGGAATTAAAAGAAATGAATCGTATCCGGACAAAAATTGAAATAGATAACTGTGTCGGGAACGAAATATTAGTTAATATTAAAAATGTAATTTGGGTAATTCAATATGGTGTTCTGGCATACTTTGCCATCACTCAAAATCTTCAGGTAGGAACCATCACCGTAATGCTTGCCTATTTCAATACCATGTCGGAATCCTTAGCCGAAGTGGCAAGATACTACATGGATGCACAGAAAAGAATTTCAATTATTGAACGGCTTAGTCGTTTCGGTGCGGCATTTCAAAAAGTATTGCTGTTTAACGGAACCATTCGGAAAAATCTTGAGATGGGCGAAACGATACAGCCCGAGGAACTTAAAAGGGCTTGTCACAATGCCGGGCTTTCCGAGTATATCCCAGAGCAAAAAGACGGTCTGGATACCATGTTGGAACCTTGGGGAAGTAATTTGTCGGGAGTTCAAAGACAACGGATTTTGCTTGCGAAGGCATTCCTCCGAGATGCGGATTTATATGTGTTTGATGAAGCAACCAGTGCCTTGGACGGACAGACGGAAGAAGAAATATGGGAGTGTATCAAGCAGCTTCCGAGAAACAAAACAATTCTTATTGTTTCACATAAGGATGATGCTTTTCAGTTATGTGATTATGTACTTAACATAGGGTAATCAGCACCACCAGCTAAGCTGGTGGTTTGCTCTGCGGCTATAAGCCGCTGTTCCCTGCTTGCCTCTAAAGAGGCTCTGAAAAGTTCGCCTTCCGCACTGCGGTCACGGGCTGGCTCTAAACAGCCTCTTTTATTTGCCCTTTTCTACCGGCTCACCCGTAAACGGGTCAATGTACTCTTTCAATGACATCTGGTCATACTCCAAATCTTCTCTTAGCTGGTTTCGGATATACTCTTCGATTTTCTTTGCATTCTTACCTACTGTATCGACATAATATCCTCTACACAAGAAATGACGATTTCCATACTTGTACTTCAAGTTGGCATGCCTTTCAAATATCATTAGCGAACTTTTTCCTTTTAGATATCCCATTATTTCTGACACACTGTACTTGGGTGGAATCCTTACAAACATGTGTATATGATCCGGACACACTTCTGCTGCAATAATCTCTATTCCTTTCCTTTTGCACAGTTCACTTAGTATTCTGGCAATATCTGCTCTTATCTTCCCATATACAACTTTTCTTCTAAACTTCGGTGCAAATACAATATGGTACTTACATTCCCACTGTGTATGTGCTAAACTATTTTTATCCATCTGGATACCTCCTTTGCTTTATTTGTGCGGTTGGCGAACCTGCACTCATTATAGCAAAGGAGGTTTTTTACTTGAAGCTAAAGCTGTCTGGGGACACACCTGCATAGCAGGTGGTTTATTTTTACTGTGAATACAAAAAGAGCGCAAGCTGTTCAACACAACTTGCGCTCCGCTCATCTGCTTTTATACAATTCATGGCAATAAAACCGATACTTGGTCCGGCTAACACTTTACCTTGTTAAAGTTACGGATGAATATTCTGGATTTCAGAGTCTATATAGCAACAATACTTTTACTACTCTTATTGACCGTTTCACAAGTTTGTGCGGATGCACATTTCGGTTATAAAGTAACCAACTCAGAAATTTGAGCTTCTAACTCAATCAATAAGGCGGCAAGCCG
>JAZNQI010000070.1:0-28511 GCA_045590095.1 Acetatifactor sp.
CGTGTATTCGGTAAGATGGCTCACTCTGAGAGACGCGGTTTCGCTGTTGCCAAGAACATTTACGGCGAGCAGGATATGAAGATCTTTGAGAGCGGTGTGAAGTACTTTAAGTAAGGTTGGATTTTGACAGATTCAAAAATAAGCTGGTGCGGAAGTGTTCTGCACCAGCATTTTAAAATTATAAAAGGGAATGGGATAATACATATTTATGCAAAGGAGGAAAAACATGTTTTGTAGGAATTGTGGAAAGCAGATTCCCGATGGATGTGCTTTTTGTATTGAATGCGGAACCAAATTAGAAGGTGCAACATCTTCGCAGGTTCTTTCACCTGCGCCAACAACAGTATCGTCTCAGGTGCTTTCACCTGCATCGGCAGTCATGCCGACACCGGCACCGGTTCCTGTGACAACACCTGCAGAGAAACCGCCCAAAAAGAAAAAAACAGGGTTGATTGTAGCGTTGATTTTGATTTTTGTTCTTGTTGCGGCAGCAGTGGTAGGTGTATTTCTGTTTTTGAATTCGGATTCGAGGAAGTTTGATAAGCTATTGGCTTCTGCAGAAGAACTTATAGATGATGAAGAGTATGAAGATGCGGTGGATGTCCTGGAAGAAGCTTTGGAGATAAAGGAAGATGACGAAGATGCGATTGACCTTTTGATTGAGGCATATGAAGCCATGGCAGAAGCCTATGAAGAAGACGGCAAGTATGATAAGGCTGAAAAAATCTATAAGAAGATAGATAAATTGACGGGTGAGGATGATTCGGATAAAAAGCCTGAAAAAGAACAGGTACAGGCTGTACCCAGTAATGGCAAGGTGCTCAATATTTATAGTTGGAATGATGAGTTTCAGAGACGTGTTAAAGATCACTATCCCGGATATGAAGAAATTGACTATAGTACCGGTAGAATCGGTGATGTCACTGTGAGATGGAATATCACGCCCACCTATGATAATGCGTATCAAAACTACTTGGACAGCACGCTTAGGAAACAAAGAGATGCTGCCGCAGACGATAAAATAGATATTTTCTTAGTAGAAGCAGATTATGCACTTAAATATGTTGATTCTGAATATACATTACCAATCAGTAGTTTGGGTATTACTCAAAACGATATTGCAGATCAGTACAAGTATACCCAAGAGATTGTAACGGACTCAAACGGTGTCTTAAAAGCGCTCTCATGGCAGGGATGTCCCGGTATTTTATATTACAATAGAGAGATTGCAAAAGAGATTTTTGGTACGGATGACCCGGCTGTGGTACAAGCAAATCTGAAAGATTGGGACACTTTTTTATCTACTGCACAATACATGAGGAATGCAGGATATTCTATGGTATCTTCCGTATATGATACTTATCGTACTTATGAGAATAACAGAAGTTCAAAATGGGTTGTGGATGGCAAGATTAACATTGATGCAAACATAATGAAGTGGGTGGATGATTCTAAATACCTAGTAGATTTAGGTGTTGCCGGTACCCATGACCTTTGGACCGATGCCTGGTCTAAGGGATTCTATCCGGAAGGGAATGTATTCTGCTATTTCGGACCGGCGTGGATGATAAACTTTTCTATGGCGTCTGATGTGAATGGGTCCTTAGCTAATATAGGCGGATGGGCCGGAACGGAAGGACCGCAGGCTTCTTTCTGGGGCGGTACATGGATTTGTGCAGCGACAGGAACTGATAATGCTGAATTAATCAAAGATATTATGCTCAAGTTGACTACGGATACCGAGCTTATGAAAGGTATTGTAATGAAGGATGATGATTTCGTAAATAATGCGTCTGCCATGAATGCTTTGTGTCAGTCTGACTACAGAAGCAACTGTATGGGTGGACAGAATCCGCTTCCTATGTATTGTGCAAACGCACATAAGCTTGATATGAGTTATGTATGCGCTTATGACCAGGGTATCAATGAAGAATTTCAAAAGGCTATGAGAGGATATTTTGAGGGAACACTTACGAAGGAAGAGGCTTTAGAATTATTCTATCGCGGTGTGATAGAAAAATATCCTGAATTAAGTAAATAAAGAGAAAAGAGGGTAAACTATGTTTTGTAGATTTTGTGGAAAAGAAATCCCGGAAGGGAGTCAATTTTGTGTCGGATGTGGTAAATCTTTAAGTAGGGACCCGGTTGTTGCTGCGCCTGTTGGGGAAGCAGCGACACAGGCAAAACCGGTAGCGCAGGCGACCGTGCAACAAACACCGGTACAAGAACCTATTATGGCGCAGCCGGCACCTATAGCGGCACCTGTTGAACATACAGAGCCGGAACAGCCTAAAAAGAAGAAAAAGAAGGGGTTGATTATATTTTTGATTATTTTAGTGCTTGCACTGGGCGCAGGAGCTGTGGTTGCAGCACTGAATTGGGATAAGATTACAGATGTATTCGCATCAGATGACGAAGATGAAGATGACGAAGACGAAGATGACGAAGACGAAGAAGATGATGAAGACGACGATGACAAAGATGATGAAGACGAAGACAAAGATGATGAAGACGGCAAAGATGTAGCAGTAGCAGAGCCGACACCAGAGCCGACTCCGGAACCTACACCTGAACCCACTCCGGAACCTACACCTGAGCCCACTCCGGAACCGGTAGTTGAAGATACAGAAGGTGAAGTATTAAATGTTTACTGTTGGAATGATGAATTTAAGCGTCGCGTAAGAGATTATTTTCCCGGATATGTAGAAATAGATTATTTTACCGGTAAAATCGGGGATGTGACAGTTAAGTGGATTATTGAACCGACTTCAGAGAACCAATATCAGAATGTATTAGATGCAGCCCTGATGAAACAGGCGTATGTGGAAGATGATTTGAAAGTTGATATTTTCTTGGTGGAAGCAGATTATGCATTGAAGTATGTTGACACAGAAATTACCATGAACGTGCTGGATTTGGGGATTACTCAAGCAGACATAGCAGAACAATATAAATATACGCAAGATGTAGTTACGGATCATCTTGGTAAATTAAAAGGTTTGTCATGGCAAGGATGCCCCGGCGTTATGTACTATAATCGTGAGATTGCCCTTGAAGTGCTTGGTACAGATGACCCGGCTATGGTTCAGGAATATGTGAAAGATTGGGCTTCTTTCAAAGAAACAGCGTATTTAATGAAAGAATATGGTTATCAAATGGTATCCGGTCCTGAAGACACATACCGTATATATTCAAACAATGTTTCACAACCTTGGGTTGAAAACGGACAAATTAATATTGATGATAACTTATTAAATTGGGTAGTAGACTCCAAAGAGATGATGGATGCCGGTTTAATGGGAACAACCAGACTCTGGGGAGATGATTGGATTAAGGGATTCTATCCCGAGGGCGGTATCTTCTGTTACTTTGGCCCTGCATGGTTAATTAATTATAGCATGCATGCTGATATGGATGGTTCTATTGCCAACCAGGGTGGCTGGGGTGCGACTGAAGGCCCGCAGGGATTCTTCTGGGGTGGCACATGGATTTGTGCGGCAGCAGGAACCGATAATGAAGAACTGATAAAAGATATCATGTTAGCAATGACTTGTGATGAAGACATTATGAAAGAAATGGTAATTCATGAGGATGAATTCGTAAATAATAAAACGGCGATGCTGGAGATGTCTTTAGACCCGAATTATTCAAGTGGCGTTCTTGGCGGACAGAATCCGTTAGGTATTTACTGCGCAGGTGCAGAAAGAATTGATATGAGTAACAGCACTGCGTATGATAACTATTGTAATCAGCAATTCCAAGAGGCTATATATCAGTATTTGCTGGGTAACTATACCCTGGAAGACGCACTGCTGATATTTTATGAGTCGGTTTTGATAAACTGTCCGGAATTGATAGGGTAATATAGGGGGTGACTTTCCATATGGTAAGTCACCCTTCTTGTTGTAATGAATTGACGAAATGGGAAAATAAGACTAGAATATATGTAAATATGTAACCAAAAATTTTTTTTTCTGTCATATTAAGTAGGAGGGAGGAAAAGGTATGGAAGACAGTCAAATTATAGAACTGTATTGGCAGCGTTCTGAAAATGCTATTGCAGAGACGTCGAGTAAATACGGAAAACTGGTCCGCAAAATTGCTTTCAATATTGTAGGCAATTATTCGGATGCAGAAGAATGCGAAAACGATACCTACGTAGCAACATGGAATGCTATACCTCCTACGAGGCCGAATATCTTGTCTGCGTTTTTGGGCAAGATAGCAAGGAACATTGCGTTGAATCGTTATGAATATAACAAGGCGCAAAAGAGAAATAGTGAATTTGACTTAGTTCTTTCTGAATTGGAAGAATGTATTGCATCCAAGAATACGGTGGAGGATAGTTTTCAGGAAGGAGTTGTGGCGGAGATGCTGAACGAATTTCTGGAACATCAGAAAAAAGAAACCCGTATGATTTTTGTGAGAAGATATTGGTATTCGGATTCGGTAAAGGATATCGCGAAACGTTTCGGCATTAGTGAAAGCAAGGTAAAAACCGTTCTGTTTCGAACCAGAAAAGAGTTACAGGACTTTTTGGCAGAAAGAGGAGTGCATGTATGACAGAAAAAGATTTATTCCGGGAGATAGGAATGATTGATGAAAAATATGTGGAAGAGGCTGCGACAGTGAAGCGGGCAAAGATTCTGACGCCGGCATTTCGCAGAACATTGGCCACAGTAGCCTGCTTATGTATCTGTGTGGGTATCTATTTCACTGTTCGGACAGTGAAGGAAGAAAGTGAAGAGTCGTCTCGGGATTCTGAAAGAGTAGAAATGTCCAACGAAACCATGGAAAATATCGTCGGCGGGGATTCGAATTCAAAAGCAGAGTCTTTCGAGGCAATAGGAGATATGTTTGAAGGTATGGCAGGTGCTTCTAACAGCATGTCTGATGGCGCAGCAATGGATGCTGAGAAAACTCAGGAAGCGACAGAGGATACGGATTACTTTGAAGACGCAGTTGAGGAAAATGAACCGGTAAGTTCGGAAAGTACTTCGGCGGATCTTTTTGAAAGTATTGAAGAAGAACTTGCGGCGTACTCCAATGATTATGAAAAGCTTTGCAATGGAGATGCGTTTGTGGTGACTCACGGAAATATATCTGCCGGTATGGACAAGTGGGAAGTATTCATGACAGATTTTGAACGCGGTAATGATTCGCAGGTAGATGTCATCCGATTTACTGAGGAGGGCGATGCAATCATCACCAGAGTATGTTACGTAGACAGAGTATTTTACTTGTTAGAAGACGGTACTCGTGATGCATGGGGAAACAGAAACTATGCAGCATATGAATTTACCTGTATGAGTGTGATAAAAAATAACGAAGGATATACGGAAGTTGTTTTTTCTGATCAATACATTACAGATATGAAGGAAATAGATTCACAAGAGGTTCCGATGTATTATTTAGTACAGTATAAGGACCTGTATTAGCGAAACAATGGATGAATAACAGTAAAATTCAAATAAGACTTTCGGAGAGCCGAGGGTCTTATTTTTTTGACAGGGTATGTGAAAAGCTTGCATAAATATAATGATTTAGATACAATGATTACACGGGTACGCAAAAAGCCTTTGAAAGGCAGAAACGAGAGGGAGAAAAATGAAGAAGAACAAAAGACGATTAGGTGCGGTGGTTTTGATGTTGAGTTTGTTGCTCATGCCGATTACCGCATATGCGGCAGAAGAAGTAGCAGAATATACATCGGGAATGTATGGTACTTTTTGGGCATTATTTCCGCCGGTGATTGCTATTTTGTTGGCGCTGATTACCAAGGAAGTATATAGTTCTCTGTTTATCGGTATTTTGGTGGGTGGTTTCTTTTATGCCAACGGAAATCCGGAAGTGGCGGTGAATCATATTTTAAAGGACGGTTTGGTTGGTTCACTGTCTGATAGCTGGAATGTAGGTATTTTGGTGTTCCTGGTGATTTTGGGCATGATGGTATGCCTCATGAACAAGGCGGGCGGTTCTCAGGCGTTTGGAGAGTTTGCGGCAAAACATATTAAGTCAAAAGCAGGGGCACAGGTGGCAACGATATTTTTGGGCTGTTTGATTTTTATTGACGATTATTTCAACTGTTTAACGGTTGGTAGTGTAATGAAGCCTGTTACGGACAAGCACAAAGTGTCACGTGAAAAGTTGGCGTATTTAATAGATGCCACAGCGGCACCTATTTGCATTATTGCACCGATTTCTTCTTGGGCGGCAGCAGTGACCGGTTTCGTAGAAGGAGAAGATGGTTTTCAGTTATTTATAAAAGCGATTCCTTATAACTTTTATGCAATATTTACTATCGTAATGATGTTTGTATTAATCTTTATGAAGACAGATTTTGGTCCTATGAGAAAGTATGAACTGACAGACTATGTTGCAGAAATACAGAAGTCTGAAGAAACTGCGGGTAAGAAAAAGGGCAAAGTGATTGATTTGGTACTTCCCATTGTTGTACTGATTGCTTCTTGCGTGGTGGGAATGATTTATACAGGTGGTTTCTTTGAGGGGACAAGCTTTGCACAGGCATTTGCAAACAGTGATGCTTCCGTAGGTCTTGTGTTGGGAAGCTTCGTAGCATTGATGATTACACTGCTTTTTTACTTAATCCGAAGAGTGTTAAGTTTGAAGGAATGTATGGAATGCTTGCCGGAAGGATTTAAGGCGATGGTACCGGCGATTTTGATATTAACCTTTGCATGGACCTTAAAGGCTATGACAGATAGTTTAGGTGCCAATGTATATGTGGCAGGCTTGGTAGAGGGAAGTGCAGCAGGTTTCATGAGCTTCCTGCCGGCAGTGATTTTCCTGATTGCCTGCTTTTTGGCATTTGCAACAGGAACCAGCTGGGGAACCTTTGGTATTCTGATTCCGATAGTAGTAGACGTATTTGCATCAACTGACCCGACTTTGATGATTATTTCTATTTCTGCATGTATGGCAGGTGCGGTTTGCGGTGATCATTGTTCGCCCATTTCCGATACTACTATTATGGCAAGTGCAGGTGCGCAATGCGATCATGTGAAGCATGTATCCACACAGTTGCCCTATGCAATTTATGTTGCTGTGATTTCTTTTGTGACATATATTATAGCTGGTTTCACCAAGTCGGCATGGATTAGTTTGCCTGCAGGATTGGTATTGTTAGTGCTAGGTTTATTTGCTCTTAAATCAAAGAATGTAGAAAATGCATAATAAAAGGGTTAAAAAAGGCCGTCGCAAGGCTGAACGAAAAATTCGGTCCGTGCGATGGCCTTTTTATATACTTTAGTCGAAAAAACAGATTAAAGTGCGGATTCAATGTCTGTACGACTTGCTTGTATGCTGCCCTGTACCATGGGGGCAGTGCCGCCGCCTTTGGCAGAAAACTTCTCTCGCAGAAGAGTAGCTATTTCACGACAGTCTTTAGTTTTACTTCCAATGACGAAATTGTAACCGTTTGTATCGTTACCGCTAAATACAGCACTGTATCCGGCATATTTTTCAGTGAGTTCATTTACCGTATTTCGACCTGCCACCATATTGGATAATTCTACGAAGAGTGTTACATTTTCAGTGGTTTCCGGAGCGGGAAGCGAGGCGAGCTGTAGCTGCATCAGTTGATTAGCCAGTTCATTTGATGTGTTTTTCACGGTTTGTGCTTCGTCCTGCAAACGTTTCACTGCTTCGATAATTTTCTCCGGTTTGGCGGAAAGCATAGCAGTCAATACGCTGAAGGTGTCCTGGCGGAAAGAGTAATCTCTTAAGGCACGACCACCACATAAAAGTGTAAGACGCATACCACCTCGATGGTTCATGGCAGAAACAATTTTAATCACGCCGATTTCGCCGGTAAAGGATACATGGGGAGCACAGCAGGCACAGGCATCCACGCCTACGATTTCTACAATACGCACATCACCTTGGATTTCACTCTTGCTACGATATTCCATGTTTTCTAATTCTTCTTTGGTGGGGAAGTAGGCGTAAACCGGCACGTCTTTCCAGACAATTTCATTGGCTTCCTTTTCTATTTCACGGAGTTGTTCCAGGCCAAGCTGCCCGTCGAAGTCCATAGTTACCTCATTTACACTTAAGTGAAATCCAACATTGTGAAAACCATAATGCTTGTATAAGAGTCCGGAGAGAATATGTTCTGCAGAGTGCTGCTGCATAAAGTCCAGTCGTTGTGGCCAATCTACATAACCATCTGCGGAAGTGCCTACTTCCAATGGCTGCGCCAGTTCATGATAGATGACATCATCTTTAATCTGTACGTCCAGTACTTCTAAATCATTTATAGTGCCCTTGTCGGCAGTTTGTCCGCCTTCTTCCGGGAAAAAGGCAGTACGGTCCAGCACTACCAGCCAGTGACCCTCTTTTTCGGCGGGAATACACTCGGTGACAGTGGCAACGAAATCAGTCATTCTGGTATCTTGATAAAATAATTTTTCCATAGTAAACCTTCCTATTTTTCATTCTGCTCCCTATTATAATATACCTTAAAGAAATCTTAAAGAATTTAGTGATTTATTTTTAAAAGATTATTGATTATACTAAAGAAGAGAGTGAGGGAGTGTATATGTATAATATTTTAATTTGTGATGATGAAAAAGATATTGTGAATGCGCTTAAAATATATTTGGCAAATGCAGAATACTGCTTTTATGAAGCCTCAGATGGTGAACAGGCGCTCAGAATTGTGAAAGAAGAGAATATACATTTGGTTCTTATGGATATTATGATGCCGCAGATGGATGGTATTGAGGCTTTGGTGAGAATCCGGGAATTCAGTAATGTCCCCGTGATTTTTCTGACTGCTAAAGGGGAAGATACGGATATGATATTAGGCCTGAATGTGGGAGCGGATGATTATGTAACCAAACCTTTTAATCCCATGGAGGTTTGTGCCAGAGTAAAATCGCAGCTTCGACGCTATATGCAATTGGGGAGCGGTATTGCCAAAGAATCCATGTTGGTTATAGGCGGTATTGAATTAAATGACGATACGAAGCAGGTGACTCTGGATGGAGAATTGGTAAATCTGACGCCCACGGAATTTGCTATTTTAAAACTTTTTATGGAGAATCCGGGCAGAGTATTTTCACCCAAAGAAATTTATGAAAAGGTATGGAATGATGTGGCCTTCAGTAGTGAAGGTACTGTGGCGGTACATATTAGGCATTTACGTGAAAAGATTGAAGTTAATCCGGCAGAGCCCAGGTATTTAAAGGTGGTATGGGGGCAAGGGTATAAGATCGAAAAGGGAGTGAGAGGATGAAAGAGAAAAAGAGGAAAGCTTGTGGTTTTGTGAAAAAAACATTGGCAATGGTTTTTCTGATGATTGCTGTATTCCTGACTATAACGGCAGTGTGGGGGATTCGGATTCTGCTGGATATGGGTGCCTATACGGCAAACAGTGAAGAGTTGGAAGACCGATTTCTGGGAGAAGAAATGTCTGAAGTGGCAAGAAGGACACTAAAGAAGCATGTGGTGGGATATCCAAGCGAAGCAATTCGTTATGCAAGGGAAAATAATTGCAGTTATGTAATCAGAGAAAACGGCTGGATTATCGGTGGCGGAGCATCGGAAAAATATGTATGGTCAAAGGAATACCGATTTGAAGAATATGAAGCCGGCAGATATGTGTTTAGCGGGGTGGAAAAATATTCTATTACACTCTTTTTGCATGAAATCCCGATATTTGATGAGCATGGTGCTGCATTTTGGCTGGTCAGAAATAGTGATTGGATGAAATTTTTGTTGCCTGTTATCGTGGTTCTTGGAATCCTCGGAGTGTTTGGGAATGCTTGGTTCTTAATCTCGCGAATCGGTTGGTCTCCCAGATCGAAGGAAGTGACTGCCGGACGTTTCGGCAGAATTCCCAGTGATTTATTTACTTTACTTTGCCTCCTGTGGGGTGGTGTTTGGATTGTATTGTGCAACAGTACTTTAAGCGAACTTCCGATGCTGAAAGAAAATCTTGTATTTTACGGAGTATTTCTGTTATTATCAGTATGGTTACTGAGTATCATTGCACGTTTAAAGGCAAAAACACTTTGGAGTAATTTGACTTTTAAAAAGTTGGGGACCGGAATGTGCAGGTCCTTAGTGAAACTTCCCTTCATATGGAGAATGTTTGCAATTCTGTTTTTCTGTTGCCTGATAGAAGGTGTGGTTTTATTCGTTTGTGTGAACTTTTGGGAACATGAAGTCGCCAGAGGGAGTTTGCTGAGCTTCTGGCTGGCTGAAAAGGTCATACTCATTCCGATTGTTGTATCTATAATACTGCAGGTGGGAGCTTTAAAAACGGCAAGTAAAGCCTTGGCTGACGGAAAATTGGATAATACAGTGGACGAAGGTGCGTTTTGGGGAGATTTGAAAGAGCATGCCCGTCATTTGAATTCTATTTCAGATGGGGTGAATCTTGCCGTGCAGGAACGCATGAAGAGTGAACATTTTAAAACGGAATTAATCACCAACGTTTCTCATGATATTAAAACACCGTTAACATCGATTATCAATTATTCCGATCTGCTGTGCAAAGAAGAAACGGACAATGAAAAAATCAAAGAATATGCACAGGTGTTACATCGTCAATCCGGCAGGCTGAAGAAATTAATTGAAGATTTGATGGAGGCTTCTAAAGCATCTACGGGTAACTTGGATGTAAAAATGGAAGAATGTCAGGTATCGGTGCTGTTAGAACAGGCTGTGGGAGAGTTTGAGGGCAGACTTTTTGATAAAAATATAGATGTGATTACCAAAATTCCTGCAGAACCGATTAAGATTATGGCGGACGGAACATTGCTGTGGCGTGTATTTGAAAACTTACTCAATAATATTTGTAAATATACCCAGAAAGATACCCGGGTGTATTTGTCCGCAGAAAAAGAGAAAGACACGGCGGTTATAACCTTTAAAAATATTTCTGAATATCCTTTGGATATTACGGAAGAAGAACTTATGGAACGTTTTGTGCGAGGAGATAAATCCAGACATACGGAAGGCAATGGTTTGGGACTGAATATTGCCAAAAGTCTGGTGGAATTACAAAACGGCACCATGAGGCTGGTAATAGACGGGGATTTGTTTAAAGTTATTTTGACATTTCCTATCACAGAATAGAGAGGCAGTATATGAATCAGCGTAACTACCAAAAAGAACTGGATAAGATTTTGCAGAAGATGACAGGGGAGCTTTCTACAGAAGGGTCCCCCAAAACTTTGTTTTTGCATAGTTGCTGTGCTCCCTGCAGCAGCTATGTGCTGGAGTATTTGAGTAAATATTTTAAAATCACGGTATTTTATTACAATCCCAATATTTCAGCTTATGAAGAATATTTTAAGCGTGTGGAAGAGCAGAAAAAATTGATTTCTCTTTATAATGAAAAGGGTATGGGATACCCTATATCGGTAGTAGAGGGAGATTATAAGCCACAGACGTTTTTTGAAATTGCCAGAGGATTGGAGAGCTGTCCGGAGGGAGGAGAACGTTGCTTCAAATGTTATGAACTGCGTCTTAAGGAAACTGCCCGCAAAGGAAAGGAAGCGGGAGCGGATTATTTTGCCACTACCTTGACCATCAGTCCTTTGAAAAACGCTCCGAAACTCAACGAAATCGGTGAAAAGTTGGCAAAAGAGTATGATATTTTCTGGTTACCCTCTGATTTTAAGAAAAAGGAAGGGTATAAAAGGTCCATCGAACTTTCAGCAGAATATGGGCTGTACCGGCAGGATTATTGTGGTTGTGCTTACTCCAAGGCAGAGCGGGAAAGGCAGAAGGCTTCAGAGTCGCTTGTATAGAGATGTAATGTTAATTGGAACCGGTTTCTGGCAAAATAGGATATTGTCAGAAGCCGTTTTTTACGTTATAGTAGTAACAATGAATGCAAAGCGAGGAAAAAGTAATGAAGAAAATTCTTGATTTAATATCCGAAGAAATGCAAAAAGCCTTTGCGGCAGCAGGTTACGCGCCGGAGCTTGGTAAGGTAACACTTTCCAACAGACCGGATTTGTGTGAGTACCAGTGTAACGGTGCTATGGCAGGAGCAAAACAGTACAAGAAAGCACCTATTATGATTGCCAATGATGTGGCAGAGAAGCTTTCTGGCAGCAAAGTGTTTTCAGAAGTAAATGCAGTGGCTCCCGGTTTTTTGAATTTAAAAGTAAAAGAAGCCTTTTTGAAGGAATACTTAGAAGGCATGGCAGGAAGTGAGAAATTCGGCCTGGATATGCCTGAAAATCCCAAGAAAATTGTAATCGACTACGGCGGACCCAATATTGCGAAAGCACTCCACGTAGGCCATTTACGTCCGGCGATTATCGGTGAAGCGGTTAAGAGAATCGCCCGTTACGCAGGACAGGATGTAATCGGTGATATTCATATGGGCGACTGGGGTATGCCTATGGGTCTGGTAATCTGCGAATTACAGCTTAGATATCCTGAGCTTCCCTATTTTGATGAAAGCTTTAGCGGAGAGTATCCGGAAGAAGCACCTTTTACAATTGCCGAATTAGAGGAAATCTATCCTACAGCCAGCGGTAAGTCCAAGGAAGATCCTGCTTACAAGGCAAAGGCTATGGAAGATACTGCAAAATTGCAGAATGGTGTGAGAGGACATCGTGCCCTTTGGAACCATATTATGCGCGTGTCTATTGCAGATTTGAAGCGCAATTACGAGAATTTAAATGTAGATTTTGATTTGTGGAAGGGTGAGTCAGACGCACATCCTTGGATTCCTGATATGGTACAGGACATGAAGGATGGCGGCTATGCATATATCAGTGACGGTGCTTTGGTAGTAGATGTGAAAGAGGAAAACGACACCAAGGAGATTCCTCCTTGTATCGTTTTGAAGTCAGATGGTGCAGCACTTTACAATACTACCGATTTGGCTACGATTAAGATGCGTATGGTGGATTTTGCACCGGATAAGATGATTTATGTAACGGACAAGCGTCAGGATTTGTACTTTGAGCAAGTGTTCCGTTGTGCAAAGAAAACCAAGCTGGTAAAACCGGAGACAGAGTTGTTCCACATTGGTTTCGGTACTATGAACGGCAAGGACGGTAAGCCTTACAAGACTCGTCAGGGCGGCGTGCCCCGTTTGGAAAACTTAATCGGCGAAATCAATGAAGAAATGCTTCGCAAGATTAAAGAAAATGCGGCCACCAAAGGTTACGAGATAGACGAAACAGAAGCAGAGAAAACTGCAAAAACCGTAGGTCTTGCAGCGATTAAATACGGTGATTTGTCGAACCAGCCTGCAAAGGATTATGTATTTGATGTAGACAGATTCACATCCTTTGAAGGAGATACCGGTCCTTATGTGTTGTATACCATGGTACGTATCAAGTCTATTTTGGCAAAATATAAAGAGCAGGGCGGCGATGTATGCAGCGCTAAATTGCAGGAATCGCAGAATGCATCTGAAAAAGCACTTGCTATGGAGCTTGTGAAATTTAATGCTATGATGACGGCAGCGTACGAAGAGAGTGCTCCGAATAAAGTATGTGCCTACATTTATGACTTGGCAAATGCATTTAATCATTTCTATCATGAGACCAAGATTCTCAGTGAGGCTGACGAGGAAAAGAAGGCGGGTTGGATTGCATTGTTAGCATTAACCCTTCGGATTCTGGAAGCTTGTATCGATGTTTTGGGTTTTGAAGCGCCTGATAGAATGTAATGTTTCAAATGTGTGAAAAATTCGCAAAATAAAAATAAAAAAGCTGTTGACAAAAAGCAACCGACATTGTATACTAACAAAGTCGGTTGCGACAAAAGCTTTTAAAGCGGGGTCTTAGCTCAGCTGGGAGAGCATCTGCCTTACAAGCAGAGGGTCACAGGTTCGAGCCCTGTAGGCCCCATTCCAACGTTTTAAAAGCACATAATAAGTATGGCGAGATAGCTCAGTTGGCTAGAGCATACGGTTCATACCCGTAGTGTCGAGGGTTCGAATCCCCCTCTCGCTATTTGTTTTGAGGCTCAGAAGTGTTGATTTTTCAACGTTTCTGAGTTTTCTTTTTGAAAAAAATTTGTTTACACTTGTTTACACTTTTAAATAACCATGATTTTATTCGCTGATGCTTCAAGTAATTGCTTTTGAACTTCATCATCATTTTGGTCGAAGCAATAATTATTCAAACTTGTTCTTTCGTCTTCGTGACCAGCTTGTTCTCTAATAGTATTTATATTAATACCAAAATCAAACATGAAATAGCCATTCCAATGAACATATTGCTAACAGTAGCGAGAGCTTGCATACCGATTTTTGCTGCTTTAGCACCTAATGTCTGTTGCTTTAAGGCTTCGTTGTGAGCTAGAGCAGATTGGCGAGCTTGTTGATTAGCTTCAACTAAATCATCACCAGTAAGTTTAGAAAGGTCGTCTGTGTTTTTGATAACATCGGGAATATATTCTTCTGCACCATTTTCTAACGTATCAAAGTAATCTTGCCAAGTAGCGTCACCATTTTTTATTTTTTCATCCCATTTGAAAATTTTACTTAACTCATCTTTTGCAGAAGTCAAGTCTAATTCTGCAATATATGAATTAATATTTTCAGCCGAAATGATTTCTCCAAGACTATTTCTTAACCAACTATCTCCGTTTTCAGTCTTAGGAGCGAGATTATTTTTTAAAGTCTCCCAAAATCCAATATTTTCATCAAAGTTATCAATATTATTAATACTTGCTTCAAATGCATTATTTATAGCAGTACCAAGTTCATTGAATGACTTTCCGAAAATACCTATTTTTGCTGTCCATTTATCAATATCATTATTAAATGTTTTGAATATCATACTATTTTATAGATTGTGGATTATCTATTTACAAGTGTGGAATCTTGTATTGTTATTTATTTTATGATAAAATAGGAATCAAAATAGTAAATTAGGAGTTGATTATATATGCTTTGTTACTGTAAAAAATGCGGAAGAATAGTTCAAGAGAGTAAGAATGAAACTATTCAAATTTGTGATTATTGTCATAACACACTTGATTATGTTCCCGAAGAGTATCTTGGTGGTAAAAGTAAAGGTTTTATTATTAAAGACCTCAAAGAACAATTCATCAATGAATATATTAAATCTTCACCAGAATTCGACCAATATTTATTTGAACATCGTGACCAAGATATGTTCAATAAAAGAATGTCCGACCAAGCTAAAATGGCTCACGGCAAAGCAGTATTAGAAGAGGCGAGTAGAGTTCCTAAATGTCCAACCTGTCAATCTACCAACATCCGAAAGATGGGTGGGGTAGAGCGTGGCGCAAGTATTGCTACATTTGGTATTTTTAGCAAGAAGATTAATAAAACTTTCAAGTGTGGTAATTGTGGGTATACTTGGTAAAGGAGCAAGTTTTATGACTAACAAAGAAAAACTTATTGTATTTTTAAATAATGAATTAACTAAAAGTAATACAAATAAGGTTTCAATTAGCAAAAACGATATTGAGACAATTGGTGTTTCTGAACGTGAAATCGTTCAAATACTATGTATTCTTCACAGTGAAAAATACATAGAGATTACAAGAAAATCTGTACATGATGATTTAAGTTCATTCTGGAGTGTTAATGTTTTATCACCATGCATTGATTATTTTGATAATCAAAAAGCAATTAAGAAAAACAATAGGAGTGCCAAAATTCAATTTTGGATACCGACAGTAATATCTTTAGGAGCTTTAATTGTATCTATAATAGCTTTGATAATAGGATAGAAATAGAAAGGATTAAAGCTGTGGATGAAATGCTCCATGGAATCCATTTATATTTTATATAATAAGGTTCTTTGTTATTTTTAATAATAATCACATCCTTTCACTTAACAGAATGGCATCTGTTGGTCTATTTGGTTTAGCAAGTAGTAAGATTGGTAAGACACACAAGTGTAATAGTTGTAGGAGTACTTGGTGATGAAATAAAAAGAGATAGAAGAGTAGTAATAAGAAAAGACGAGGGGTTATGCCTCGTCTTTGTTTTCTTCTTTACCATATTTAATTGCCAATTGTTCCATTGCTTTAAAATCTATACATCTTTTTGAAACAACATCATCAGGAACATCATATTTCAACTTATATAATTCTTGTGCTTTAGTTCCCAAATCCATAGAATTAATAACTAATAATTCAGTATCAAGTAAATCAATATATTTACTTTTTTCCACTTCCGTCTTAAAAGTTCTATATGTATGGATATCTTTTTTTACAAAAGGAGTAGTTTGCTCCTTTGGAATAGGGAACATATAATTTAAATTAACTACAGCAATTAATCTATTAGGATTTTTAGGGTCAAACAACTTATAAAAATCCTTTTGTTGTTTTAAATTTCTATGTCTTTGTTGCGGATGAGAAACTTGGGTAATATAATACAAATCGCCAACTTCAAACAATATACCAAAGAAAGGTTTATATTTATCAGTTCCGTAATCTGTTCTTGGTATTCGTCCTTCCGTTTCCCTTAGGTAATCCAAATAATCTTCATTTACATTAATCCAATTCATCTTTTGTCTCCCAATAATAAAAGAGCTGTTACCAGCTCCCTATTAATACGATTTTTTACATGCTTCGTAACATCTATTAATACAGTATTTGACAGGCTCTGTAACCTCTATTAATACGATTTTATGGCTTCGTAACCACTAATAGAAAACATTTGTCTTCTTACTCATATTATACACTATTGAGAGAAAAAATGTTACCAAAAATGAAAAATATTTTTGTGAATTTTTAACAATAGTAAACAAACATTTTTGTTGATGAAATTCATGATTTATTGAGTGTTTTCTTCTTTTAGTTCCACAACAAGGATAGAAGATACCTCACATTATTCTATTTCTTCCTACAATGTAGTTGCTATAAAAAATAGAAGAGCAGTGTCACTCTTGATAATTTTTACCCAATCACGGGACAGATTATCAACTGCGCACCGAGCACCCATTACAAGGCATTTCTGACTCAAAATCGTTTCTGCTCTGTGAACACGTCCATATCTGAATAATCAGACTTAGGATTTCCGTTGCTGATTGGTGGTTTAGTCTCTTCCACAAGACATGTCACTTAGGTTTCCCTTATGACCTATCGTATATTTTCTTGCCATTACTGACATCCTTTCGGAGTGCATATCACGCTCACCATTTCTAGTCACGTTGTAGCCATACGATACTATATATTCACATATTATTCTTCCCAGCACTGAGGAATAGCAATCCTCAATTACGATTTATTTTATAAAACGCCATGAGTTGATTAGTCTCATACATCTCTACCCTTGAATATTATTCTTGGGCATAGAGGGCATATTCAAAACAATTTTGATTCGTGTACGCTCATACACAAATACCTGCGTTCTTTACACCCAAGTAAGCACCGATACCTGCACCAGCAACGTCAAGTGCTACAAATGTATCAACAAAATCTGTAGCTAAACCTAACAGCTCTGTTAATAAAGTTATTCCGTTTTTGATTGTATCTGAATCAATAAGTTTATACCAAAACTCTTGTGCTTGATTTTCGAGCTCTGCCATACGACCATCAATTGATTCAAGGAATTTATCTAATTCTTCTTGAGCTGAACCTGCTGATTTCATTGCAGACTCATATGCTGAAGTTAATAATTCAGGTGATTGAAGAATTGAAGCAGCAACGTTTGAACGGTTTTTACCTGCCAATACCTCCAATAAAGCTTGACCTCTGTTTGTACCAGCCTTTTTATCAGCTTCTATATGTTTTAGACAACTCCGAAGTTTCCGCCCGTATAAATTGAAAGTTGTATATGCAGAGTTATAAGTTGCGGAGTGATTGAAGATGAAAGAAAAGAACATTTCTGCATAGATACTTTGGGTATTGAGAAAAGTTGATTTTTAAGCATTTTGGAGCACTTTTTCAGTTTTAAGTGGTTCTAAAGAAAAGATTTTTTTCTATAGACCGCATATAGCCTGTAATAGAAGCTTTTAGTTTGACGGGGCGATAAAATCGTCTTATCAACCAGCCTCTATAAGACATCAAAAACGGGCCATTTTTTGATGATAAATTTTTACGGAATAAATCCAAAGACTTATCCTGTAACTTAATAATTTTGAAATTAACCAAGAGACATTGCCTTGATGCCTCCTTATTATGCTGTATAATGACAAAACCACGTGTTATGTGATAATATAATAGTATTATTTTGTAATAGGAGAGATTTCCAAATGAAAAAAGAAGAAAGTTTTATGGGGATTATTTCTCTGATTCTCGGATTGTTTTCAATTTTTACAATTATGCATGGAATCGGGTTTTATGTGGCGGTTGTGTCGTTGGCGTTAGCAATACCCTCGGTTCTGCAAAAGAAGAAAAGCAAGGTTGCCGGAATTTTGGGATTCATTCTTTCGTTAGTTGTTGTACTTTTTTGGATTCTGCTGCCGAGGATTATCATATTCCTATTATCGTAGTGTGGGCATTTGGGAGGAGTATAAAAAGCATTTAACAAAGAGTTGAATTTGCTTGTTATATATTTATGATGGAATACAGACTAAAAGGAGGAGATTGTATGGCGTTTTGCGAAAATTGCGGAAAGAGTCTTGCAGAGGGGGAAGTATGTAATTGCGCGACCCCGGAAAAAAAGAGTAAAGCAGGTATTATTGTTCTAAGTGTTCTTGCTTTAGTAATATTAATTTTGGTGGTAGTACTTATTGTGATTTTGTCTACAGGCGGGGATTCAGAAGAACAGGATAAAAAGTCGGACGACAAGAAGGCAGAAGTGAAGTCTACATATATGGATCCGGTGAATGATTTCCTGAAATTGATAAATAAGAAGGATGTAGATGCAATTGCATTGGAAAATGTGTTCATGCCGAAATTTGCAGCTAAAAAGTACAATAAGATAATAGATTACTTTGAGTCAACCGAAGAATTTCAAGAAAAGTTGGAAATGCAAAATGAAAAGCTGAGGGATATCTATGAAGAGTGTGAAGAAAAATTCGGAGATTGGGAGATTGTATTTGAGGAAAAAAGTGCAAGAAAATTCGGAGATAAAGATGTAAAAGAGTATAACAGTATTGCGGAAGAGTACTATGAAGAAGCTTTGGAAGATTTTCAGGATGAATTGGAAGATCTGTTGGACGACGATGATGAGATAGAAGAATATGCAGACAAATGGGGAGTCTCAGCGGAACAGACACGAAAGATTGTTAAAGAATGGATTGCCTATATGGAAGAATATGAAGAATTGAAAGTTACGGACGGATATAAAGTGAAGGGTAAATTCATATTAAAGTCGGAAGGAAATGAATATGAAACGGATTATATGGAATTCGAGATTTTGAAAATTAATGGTACATGGGTGTATATGGGACTACTGGATTATAATTATCTTTGGTTTGAAGGAGATGATACCAGTGGATTTACCTTCTTCTTTGATTATCTTCTCTACCCTGAATTTTACAGAAATTCATGGTTTTAAATCGTACGGATAGTTCCGGGCAGAGAACATGAGACGGAAGCATGGTGTAAAATGATATTTTAGCTTGTAAAAATTTACTGTTTGCGGTATAATAGAAAAAAATTATAATGCGGAGGATAAAATAATGGCATTTAAGAAAAACATAAAGACAAAAATTGCAGTAACAGCTATGACATTATGCATGGCAGGTTCTCTTTGCGCTTGCGGTGGCGGCGGATATATGAGTCCTGTAGATGATTGGATGTCATTTGTAAACAAGAGAAAAGCAGATCCATTGGATGCAATAACAGTTATGTCTCCCGGATTTTCAGTAAAAGAATTCGAATCTTATATGAGTTCTGTTGAGAAAGTAATGGGTGACGAGTACGAAGATTACATGGAAGATGCTACTGAGGAAATCGAAGAGACTTATGAAGACGCAGAGGATGAATTCGAAGGTTGGAAGATTTCTTTTGAAGAAAAAGACGCTAAAGAATTAAAATCAAAAGAGATTAAAGAATATAACGAGTATATTTCAGAATATTACGAAGAATATTTGGAAGACCAAGTTGATGAATTAGAAGATATACTGTCTGACGGAGATGAACTTGAAGATATGGCAGATGAACTTGAAATTTCTGAAAAGGAGGTTAAGACTATTCTTAATAACTACCTCGATTATATGAAGGCATATGAGGATATTGAAGCAACCGAAGGATACGAAGTAAAAGGTAAGTTCATCTTGAAGTCTGACGGAGATGAATACAAAACTGATTATGTAAAATTCGTAGTTTTAAAGATTGATGGTTCATGGGTATATTGGGGATTGACAGAAGGTTCGCTCAGATTTGAAGATGATGACGAGAATGTATTTAGCTTCTTCTTTAGTCAGTTACGCTATGCTTCATTCTATAACCATGATTTTGATTTGAAATAATCAAGTATAAATGATATCAAAAACCTGGATTGCAGTATTCTTATTGTGTCCGGGTTTTTGTGGTTATTAGTTTTTATATATTTGTGTAATACCTTAATAAAACAGTGGTTAGGAGACGGAATGCCATGGATAAGAATATTCAAAATGATTATGCAGACAACAGAAAAGATTCCACGACTTCCTTGCTTAATTTTGCCTGTACCCGTGAATTTGTGATTGATTATATATCTCAAGGAGATGTACAGGGAACATTAATGATAATTGATATTGACAATTTGAAAATCCTGAATGAGATGTTAGGGTATTTTTTTGGTGACCAGATTATTGCATCTGTAGCCAAAGTGTTGACAAGGACCTTCCGTAATTCGGATGTTATCGGTCGCGTGAGCGGGGACCGTTTCGCAGTTTTTATGAAGGGTAATATCAGTCATGAGCTGATTTTACATAAAGCAAATGAAGTGTGCCGTGAAATTCAAAAGATATACTGTGGAGAGGCTGATTTGCATGTGAGCGCCAGTGTAGGTGTGGCATGTTATCCGATGCATGGTATGAATCATGAAGAACTCTGGAGTAGTGCTGAGGAAGCACTTCACCAGGCCAAGACCGGAGGCAAAAATATGTGCAAAATCTTTGAAACGGATATGGTACAGGATCTTTTTGAAGAGCCTTCGGTTATTGCAAGCAGTGGTACGGGCGGCAGTGATTATGAGACTTTCTATAATGAAATCGCAAAAATGACTTTCCGATTGATGGATGATTCGGCAGATGCGGAACATTCTATTCAGATGTTGATGCAGCGCATTATGGATTATTTTGGTTTCGCGGTTATTGCGACGTTGTTAGTTGTGCCTGAGAAAGCCAGAACCTTAAAGAATGTGTATTCCGTTGTCTCTAAGGGTGTGACAAACAATCAGGGAAATGAGACACAATATTCCATGCAACGATGGAATCAAATTAAGTCGGTTATGGAAAAAGGTTGCTCCATGTTTCAAATAGAGATGAGCGATCCGGAATGTAAAGATATGTTCCCGGCTTATACGGGCGAGGAACTGGTTTCCGGGTTACGTATTCCTATGGGAAATAAGGCTTATGCATCCGGTCTCACAGATTTTGTATATGTGGGAAAAGAGCATCAGTGGGAAGAAAGAGAGATTCGCATGTTGGAATCTTTCACCAGAATTCTTTCTGTATATATCAATAGGGTTCATAATTTTGATGAAGCTGCCTATTTGGCAAAGCTCATGCGAGAGAGAGACTCCATTACAGGTTTATATAGCTATGAAATGTTCTTAAATCGAATGAGGGAGATTATTGCAAATCAATCCGAACCTATTGAAATTGCTTACGCCTATTCAGATTTCAGTAACTTTAAGTATATTAATGAAACCTATGGCTATAATGTGGGAAATTTGTTATTGCGCAAGTTTGGTGAGTTGGTAAGTAAAAATGGTGATGACGACTTCTTGTGTGCAGCCAGATTACACAGTGATAATATCATTGTGGCTCGTAAGAACACAACCGGACTCGGTGCGGAAAAATATGTAGAATTTATTGATTCCTATACTGAATATATTACCAAAGAATTGAGACAATATGGACATGACAATATGATCAGTATTCGTACCGGTGTTTATGTGTCCATGAGTAATACCGTAATGGTAGAAGAGGCGGTAACCAATGCCGGGTACGCGTGTAAAAAGAGTAAGGATGCCGGTTCTACTAAGGCGATGCTGTTTACTGACAGTTTGATGGAGGAATACAGAAAACGCCTGCGTTACATCAGTGAATTGGATGTGGCTATTCGTACCGGACAGATGCAGGTATATATTCAGCCCAAAACAGCGGCTGACGGTGTACGCGTAGTCGGTGGAGAAGCACTTATTCGTTGGATTAAGCCGGACAACCAGATGGTATTTCCGGGAGATTTTATTCCAATTTTTGAAAAGAGCGGAGATATTATTACGCTGGACTACTTTGTTTATAAAGAAGTATTTAAGTATCAGCGAAACAGATTGGACAATCACTTGCCGGTAGTTCCTATTTCTGTGAATGTTTCTAAATTGCATTTGAAGAACGATAATCTGAAAAAGTATTTGGAAAGATTATTCAGTGATTACAAAATGCCGGTAGAACTGATTGAACTGGAGCTTACCGAAAATGTTTATATTGAAAACATGGACGAGGCAATGGGATTGTTGAATTGGTGTAAGGAAAAGAAAATTAAGATTGCTATGGATGATTTTGGTTCGGGTTATTCTTCACTGAATATGTTGGATCAGGTTTCTGTGGACATTATGAAGATTGACAAAACATTCTTAAAGAATGAAGTACTCCAAAAAAATGAGTGTATCATTTTAGAGCATGTAGTAAGTATGGCCGACAAGATGGAGATTGTTACAGTTTGTGAAGGCGTGGAAAGCAAGGAGCAATTGGACTTTTTGGCAGACATCGGCTGTAACGTGATTCAGGGTTATTACGTCGGAAAACCTATGCCTATGAAGGATTTTGATACTTATCTGGAGAATCATTTTGTGGAAGAAATGTAGGAAGAAAGGGAAAATTCATGAGAATCGGAATGGGATATGACGTACATCGTTTGGTAGAAGGGCGTGATCTGATTATAGGTGGCGTGAAAATACCTTATGAAAAAGGACTTTTAGGACATTCTGATGCAGATGTATTGTTACATGCAATCTCAGATGCTTTGCTTGGTGCTGCTGCACTGGGGGACATCGGAAAGCATTTTCCGGATACGGATCCGGCCTACAAAGGAATATCTTCTTTGGTTTTGTTAGAAAAAGTAGGAGAACTTTTAGAAGAGAAAGGTTTCCTGATTGAAAATATTGATGCTACCATTATTGCGCAGGCGCCCAAAATGCGTCCGCATATTGATACCATGCGGGAAAATATCGCACAGGCTCTCGGCATTATGGCAGAGCAGGTAAATGTAAAGGCCACTACGGAAGAAGGTCTTGGATTTACCGGTAGCGGAGAAGGTATTTCTTCTCAGGCAATTTGTATGTTGACCAGTCCTTATCAACTGATTGCAGAGGACGTGCAGGCGACTAAGTGTGCCGGATGCCCGGGGTGCAGTAAGTAACAGGGGTATTTGCGACATGGCGCAGACGTAACTTGGAGCAGATTGGAAAAATCGGTTGACAAAGCAGATGTTTTTGCATATTCTAATGATTAGATAGGAAAAAGGCAGAGAACGAAAAGAGTATTCTATGGGAAGTCCCAGAGAGAGCCTGTCAGCGACTGGAAGCAGGCTTGGCGGAAAATAGAAGAAGTGCATTCGGGAGCTGATTGGGTGAAAGTCTTAATGCAGGTGCATGGACAGAGTAGCTGAATCCGTAGGCGTGCGTTAAACGCTTGAGGGAAAGGCAGAATATGCCTTTAAAAAGAGTGGAACCGCGGATAAATTCGTCTCTTAGATGAGTTTATGCGCGGTATTTTATTTTTGAGGAGGTGACTTATGGGCTTTATTAAAAATGTAAAAGAAGAAATAAAGATTGTAAAAGAGCGTGACCCGGCGATTCATTCCAAAATGGAAGTGCTTTTATATCCAAGTTTTAAGGTAATGCTTCACTATAGATTGGCTCATAAGTTGTATAAAAAAGGACATTACTTTTGGGCACGATACATTTCCCAAAGAGCTGCCAGAAAAACCGGTATTGAGATTCATCCCGGCGCGCAGATTGGTAAGGGATTCTTCATTGACCATGGAAATGGTGTTATCATCGGTGAAACTACCATTATTGGAAACAATGTAACATTATACCAAGGAGTTACTTTGGGTGGTACGGGTAAAGAGCATGGAAAGCGACATCCTACCATCGGCAACAATGTCATGATTAGTGCAGGTGCTAAGGTGCTTGGGTCTTTCAAAATAGGTGATAATTCAAAAATCGGTGCAGGAAGCGTGGTACTTCGTGAGGTGCCGCCGGGGTCTACGGTAGTGGGTGTACCGGGGCGTGTAGTAAAGCGTATGAATACGACGCTGCCGCAGGAAACCATGAATCAGACCGATTTGCCTGACCCGGTAAAAGAGGATATTGCAGCATTAATGCGTGCGAATGCGGAATTAACCAGTCGTTTGATTGATTTGGAAGAGGAAGTAAACCGCTTAAAGGCGGAGACAATAGAAGCATAAGAAGGATGCCGGACACCGGCAGAGAGGAGAAAGAAAATGAAACTGTTTAATACTTTAACCAGAAATGTGGAAGAGTTCAAACCCAATGTAGAAGGCAAGGTAAATATGTATACCTGCGGACCTACCGTATATCATTTTGCACACATTGGTAATTTGAGAAGTTATATTATGGAGGATGTGCTGGAGAAGACACTCCGTTATGCAGGCTATGATGTGAAGCGTGTTATGAATATTACGGACGTGGGACACCTTTCTTCCGATGCAGATACCGGTGAAGATAAGATGCTCAAGGGCGCAAAGCGCGAAAATAAGACTGTTATGGACATCGCGAAATTCTATACGGATGCATTCTTTGCAGATTGTGCTAAGTTAAATATCAAGACTCCGGATGTGGTAGAGCCTGCTACCAATTGTATTGACAGCTTCATCGAAATGATTGAAAAGCTTTTAGAGAAGGGCTATGCATATCAGGCAGGAGAAAATATTTATTTTGATACCTCTAAGCTGCAGAATTACTACGTATTCGGTAACCAGAATGAGGAAGAATTAATGGTTGGTGTTCGTGATGATGTAACCGAGGACACCAATAAGAAGAATAAAAATGACTTTGTGCTTTGGTTTACCAAGTCTAAATTTGAAGATCAGGCACTGAAGTGGGATAGCCCTTGGGGGGTAGGATATCCCGGCTGGCATATTGAGTGCTCATGCATCAGTATGAAGCATTTGGGCGAGTATATGGATATTCACTGTGGCGGTATTGACAATATGTTCCCTCACCACACCAACGAAATCGCACAGAGTGAGGCGTACCTTGGACATAAGTGGTGTAACTATTGGTTCCATGTACATCATCTGAATGACCAAACCGGTAAGATGAGTAAGTCTAAAGGTGAATTCCTAACTGTATCATTGATTGAAAGCAAAGGCTACAATCCTTTGGCATACAGACTGTTCTGCTTACAGTCCCATTACAGAAAGCCATTGGTATTCTCTTATGAAGCACTGGATCAGGCAACGGGTACCTATAATAAGTTAAAGAATCGTGTAGCAGCACTTGCAAAGGATGGCGCTGTGGATGACGCGGCAGTGGCAGAATATAAGGCAAAATTTGTAGAGGCAGTGGGTAATGATGTGAACACCTCCATGGGTATTACTTTATTGTACGATGTATTGAAAGCAGAATTGAATGATGCCACCAAGCGTGCTATCATCGGAAGCTTTGATGAGGTATTGGGCCTTGATTTGTTGAAGGAAGAAGCGGCAACAGAGCCTGCAGTGGACGCTGAGCTGGAAGCTTATGTACTGGCAAAGATTGAAGAGCGCAAGGCTGCAAAGAAGGAAAAGAATTTTGAACTAGCAGACGCTATCAGAGCAGAACTTTTGGAAAAGGGTGTTGAGATAAAGGATACCCGTGAAGGAGTAGTATGGAAGCTGATTTAAGCTTGTTAGGACAAATAAAGAAGGAATTTCAGTGTAAAGAGGTGGATGTACGTGCATATTCCCCTCTGACACTGGCTTATATCGGAGATGCAGTGTATGAGATGGTGATTCGTACCATCATTGTGGAACGTGCCAACAAAGCAGCAAACGAGCTGCATAAAAAGGCGGTGAAATTCGTGCAGGCAGGTACTCAGGCGGCTATGATTATGGCTTTGCAGGATATTTTGACAGAGAATGAGCTGGCGGTATTTAAGCGGGGACGTAATGCCAAGTCCAATACCTCCGCCAAGAATGCATCCATCACGGATTACCGGAAAGCCACAGGTTTTGAGGCGTTGATAGGTTTTTTGTATCTGATGGATGATATGGACAGAGTGTTGTTTTTGATTAAGGAAGGAATTGCGAGAGCAGGACTGAATATTTGATTATCTTAAGCCCTGCCGGATAGCGGCTAAGTATTGCTGAAGGTACTTAAACCTATATAATTATCAAATATTGACAATATATCTGTTGAATAACATGAATTAAGTTTGATTTGGGCAGATAGATTTGTAAATATGCGTAGGGCTATCCGTCAGCATGATTAAAAACAGCAAAAATGTTACGGATAGATTAAGGGAATAGTGAGTTTATATCTGTCATTTATGTTATAACTAAAAATTTTGAGCATATATATTCTTGATTTTATAAACATCTATCTGCCTAAAGTGCATTGTGGGTATGTGTTACAACGGATAGATTGTAAATTATTCTTGTTTATATAGGTAGGTGCACCGATTTTATGATGTAGAGGAGAAAAATTGAACTGACCGAGCTCTTTAGAGCGAGGGATGACAATTGAGCGAAGTTCAATTGTATGGGTTTGGTGCAATTATACAAATTTGAATTGGGTAATCGGAGGCAATGTATATGATAAAGGGATATACAGAGGTTCGGGGGATTTTAATTAAGAAGCAGAGAAATGTATTTGGAAAATATGTATTGATTTTAGATGATAACGGCAAAAAATCAAAAATTTATGTGGGAAAATTGATTTTTGATAAAGCAGAATTGGACACAAAATGGACTATAGGTCATATACACGGGAAGCTCATCAATATCCGTCCTGTTTTTTTTGAAAATGAAGATGACTGAGTTGAAAAGTTTGATAAATCCCAATTTGTAGGGAACAGAACCTTTCAGTTTTACAGATATTTGCCATGCCGACAGACACGGCATGCTGCTAATCCTGCCATTCCGACAGACTCGCAAGTTTGCGCTTGCTCGTTGTCGCGGCATTCGCCGTATTGTCCAATGTCTAAATATGCTCTTTCGTGTGCGAGCACCCGACGAGCATTATTTAGCCACTGTCCAGCATGGCTCAGTGTTACGCGCAAAATAGAAGAATAAGGAGAAGAACATGGGATATCAGGAATTTACCATAGAAGGAAGAAATGCAGTGATTGAGGCGTACCGTTCCGGTAAGCCTATTGATAAAATATTTATTTTGGACGGTTGTCAGGATGGTCCCATGATGACCATTAAGAGGGAAGCAAAGAAACATGATACTTTGGTTAAGTTTGTGACCAAAGAACGTTTGGACCAAATGTCCGAAACCGGCAAGCATCAGGGAGTCATCGCTTATGCGGCGGCCTATGAATATGCTGAGGTGGAGGATATTTTACAGGCAGCCAGAGATAAGAATGAACCGCCGTTTATTTTCTTATTGGATAATATTGAAGATCCCCATAATTTGGGTGCGATTATTCGTACTGCCAATCTGGCAGGCGCCCATGGTGTGATTATTCCCAAGAACCGTGCAGCCGGTCTGACGGCAACTGTAGCGCGTACTTCAGCAGGTGCTTTGAATTATACGCCCGTGGCAAAAGTAACCAATTTAGCCAAAACCATTGAGGATTTAAAGAAGGAAGGATTGTGGTTTGTGTGCGCGGATATGGGCGGTACCACCATGTATCAGCTGGATTTGAAGGGAGCCATCGGACTTGTTATCGGTAACGAAGGTGAAGGCGTAGGTCGTCTGGTGAAGGAAAAGTGTGATATGATAGCATCTATTCCCATGAAGGGTGATATTGATTCTTTAAATGCGTCCGTGGCAGCAGGTGTTTTGGCATATGAGATTGTACGCCAGCGTATGCAATAGGCGAAGTACATGATGATGCTATAGGTAAAAGGTTGTGGATAGCTGAGAAATCCGGAATAAGTGTGAAAGCAATTGAGGGAACATATGCACGAAAAGTATGAGAATATTTCTGATGAAGAATTGGTAGACCGCCTACGGGAAGGAGAAAGAGGTATCATTGATTACCTTATGGACAAATATAAAAATTTGGTTCGCAGTAAGGCGAAATCCATGTACATTCTGGGTGCGGATACTGAGGACTTGATTCAGGAAGGCATGATTGGGCTTTTTAAGGCTGTCAGGGATTACGATTGTGGCAGAGATGCAAGTTTTTATACCTTTGCAGATTTGTGTGTCAGCAGACAAATGTACACAGCGGTACAGGCCTCTCAGAGAAAGAAGCATTGGCCGCTTAACTATGCAGTTTCTTTAAGTGCGGAGGATAAGGAGACCG
>JAZNQI010000071.1:0-3380 GCA_045590095.1 Acetatifactor sp.
GGCACCATCGAGTGGGAATAATTGCATATTGATTCTAAGTGGTCTGAAATCGCTTGATTTCAGACCACTTATTTATTTTGACATATAGTATTCTTATCAGCGGTGATAAGATTTTGATAAATGTTGTTTCATTCTCCATACACCGCCCGTGGGAGAAATCCTGCGGGCGGTATTATTGTTTACAAAAAACACGAAAAGCTATTGCTGAATGATAGCAGAAAGCACAGATGTAAAATAAAAACGAGCCACGACTGGTACTCTATTTTGAGTACTGACCGTGGCTCATCCTATCAGCGGATATTCTTTTTTTGTTCTTTTTTGTCGATGTCCAGAATAGTCTCAACCATTTGCCTGGCAATCAAATATTCCAGCATATCTTTCTTTTGTCTGGCGATATAGTATTACCAATGGTCATTGATTCTGAAAATCCTTCAAATTGCAATTTAAGCACTGATTATCCTGTTTGTTTTCCAGCCATAAAACATACCACATGGCAAACAAACCACATTCCATAATGATGGCAACCACAATACCGCACCAAATCGGAATACCCGGAAACCAGTGGAAAACGATGGCTGCACCAATATAAAGAACATTGGCAAGCACGGCCCACAATACTATTCGCCAGCCGGTAACACCCCATTCTTTCCCCTGAGGAAACAGAAGACTTTCCGCACAGGCAAAGGCAAGACTGACAAACAGCATCTGTAACATAGTTAGAATTTCTACGGAGAATTCCCCCATAATCAGATTGGCAACAGATTTCACAAAAATGGCGGCTACCGTATAGATGACCATATGATACTTCATATTGGCTGCCCATAGATAAAACTTATTGAATAATTTCATAACTCTTGCTCCTTTCTTTACATCCCAAGCTTTTCACGAAGCATGGGAGCATAGTGTCGGGAGATAATTAACTTTTCTCCCGTAGAGAGCAGGGCTTCGATGCGCCCTGCACCACAGTTTTTCAGTTTTTGGATTTCATGCAGATTCACTATGGAAGATTTTCCAACTCTGAATAATCCCAAATCACTCCAATGATCTTCTATTTCTGCAAGAGAAAGAGCTGTTTGGAACATACCATCTTGGGTATATACGAAGGTCTTATCTTCCATCGTCTCACAGTAGATCACTTTGGAAACAGAAAGCGGAAGTGTCTCTCGATTATCATTCCAAACCAGCAACTTCTGCATATCGCTTCGCAGCAGTGCCAAAACTCGTAGCATTTCATCATCCAGTGCTGAACATTTCAGTATAACTTCATTTTCTTCCAAATCGGTATGTTCTATAGTAATCTTCATGTATTCCACCTCCCTTTCCATTATAGGGTCTTTTGACAGTTTTATCATAACATCTACATTTCACTCAATCAATAACAGTACCTTTAAGTGGTAGAAATCACGGGGTAAGATGCAAAATATACAACTCAAAGGCACTTTTACAAAGCAATACTCTGTGCTATAATCAAAGAAAAGGAGTGTGCAACCATGAACAGTGATATTCTTTTCTTCTTTGGGGAGCATATGGATGCGCTTCCCCTTTATGAACGGCTGGAAGCACAGATTCTGGCACAGATTCCGAATGTGAAGATCAAGGTTGCGAAAACCCAGATTACTTTTGCCAACAAACGGGGTTTCGCTTTTGTGTCTTTTAATCCCTGCCGCAAGGCAAAGGATCGACCTGAAATCTGGATAACGATTACATTTGGGTTGGGTTATCGAATGGATTCCTCAAGAATCGACGTGGCGACGGAGCCCTATCCAAACCGCTGGACGCATCATGTGATGGTGGGAAATGTGGACGAAATCGACGTGGAACTAATGAGATGGATAGAAGAAGCGGGGGTCTTCTCTGCCAACAAGAGGTAATTATATTAATTATTTCCTTAGTATCTTGATTTTTTGGTCAGTTTTGCGTGCAATAACACTGTTAGGGTGACAACCACCCGAAACAACTGTTTTGACCGTCCTATGGTGATTTATCACCGCTGATAAGATTTTGATAAGCATCCATCGTACAGCTACAATAATATGGGTAAACAAAATAATCGGAACAGCAGGTGCAATATCTTCTAAACAAAATTGCTTAACATGCAAATCCCTGCAACGAGTGGGAATAATCGCATATTGATTCTAAGTGGTCTGAAATCGCTTGATTTCAGACCACTTTTTTCTCTTTGCGTTATGGTATTCTTATCAGCAATGATAAGAATTTGATAAATATTTTCAGAACTACGTCCGGTGCGTTTAACATGGATACCGCCGCCGTTTTGTGTTCTAAAGAGTATGTTATCAATCAATAATTATTTTTTACAATAGCCGCACATTTCATACCCCTGATCCGTTAATCATTATGAAAGGAGGTTTTACAGCGCATGGATATTGAAGAACAATATGACAAAATATATTGCTACTGCTATTTCAAGATATATGATGTTCAGTTAGCACAAGATATTACGCAGGAAACCTTTCTTCGATTTTATAGGCAGGGGTTAACTCTTGATAACGACAAAGAATTGCCGTATTTATATACAATTGCAAAGAATCTGTGTATAGACCTCTTTCGTAAAAAAACGGTTGAAAGTGTTGAAGAAATAGCCGAAGATGCTACACACGACCCAACAGAGGGTTGGATCAATGATTTAACTTTAAGAATGACTATATCAAAGCTGCCAGACGATGAACAGGAATTGATTTTTTTGCGGTATGTAAACGAAATATCTATTACAGCGATTTGTAAAATCACTGGTTTATCTCGATTTGCTGTTTATCGTAAATTATCTAAATCATTGAAATGGTTGAAAGAGGAATTGTTGAAGGAGGGATTTTCAAATGAATTATAAGTTGAAGCGGAGTATTCAAGTAGCGTTTGAACCTCCGAAGCTAAACCAGCAGGAAAAGACACGTTTTTTAAGAACATTACCTCAACCAAGAATTAGTATGTTTCGCTTTATATTAGTACAGGCCACATACATGAGGAAAATTACATTGGCGCTTTCTGTCCTGTTGCTACTGCCTGCGGTGATCGGGGCTAATTATATCAGCGAAAATACATTATGGACTGTGTCTGCTTTTGTGCCGATTTTAGGACTTTTGGCAGTAGCGGAGAGTACTCGCTCCACAATGTACGGAATGAGTGAATTTGAAATGTCAACCCGGTTTTCTTTAAAAAGCGTGGTGCTGGCAAGAATGAGCGTTTTCGGCGTACTTGATTTTATTGTTTTAGTCTGTGTTATTCCTTTGTGTTGCACCGGAAGCAGATTTTCTTTATTGCAAACAGGACTATATCTGCTTGTACCATATATGCTGACTGTCAACATCAGCTTATGGCTTATTCGTCATTTACAAAGCCGAGAAACGATTTATGTATGTATGAGT
>JAZNQI010000072.1:0-12745 GCA_045590095.1 Acetatifactor sp.
TGCTGACCGCCGGAAAGTTCACTGGGCTTACGGTCCATCAACTCGTCAATCTGCACCAGCTTCGCTACTTCATGGGCCTTCTTCACCATTTCTTCTTTGGTTAATTTAGCAGCACCTTTCAGATTTTCCAACGGAAAAGTAATATTTTTAAGCACTGTCAAATGAGGATACAACGCATAGTTCTGAAAAACCATACCCACACCTCTGTTTTCAGCCGGCAGATTAGTCACTTCATCATCTCCGAAGAAAATCTTACCCCTGGTAGGTTTCTGCAAACCGCAAAGCAAGTTTAACGCAGTACTTTTACCGCAACCGGAAGGTCCCAAAAGCCCAATCAGTTTTCCATCCGGAATTTCAAAATTAAAATCATTTACTGCAATAACTTCTGCTCCGCCTTTTGTACGGCTGGGAAATATTTTTGTCAATCCTTCTAATACTACTTTCATCCTTTTATCTCCTTATGAGTGTTTCTTACTCTTGTTATCCAATTTATTCCAAAATCTAAAAGTCATGGGCCAAATGCCTGCCGCAAAAGCGGTTATTACAAAATATCGGATAGCATCTGCCAAATAATTACCGTCAAGCAATGCATATAAAGGTTCTTTTAGTCCGGATTTAATTGCCAATAAAAGTATAAAACCCGGCACCAGTTTTAAAAGCTGAACCCACCAACTTCCTTTGGTATCAAAATGTACAAATCTTTCATCCAATTCATATGCCACAAACAAACCTAACACACAACCCAGTATTTTGTAAGCATTCTTAATTCCTTCCGTCAGATTCTCCGCATCCACATCCGCCGGGAATGGATACAACAACACAAAAGCAAGATATACACTTGCCAAAAATGTAATGATTACCAGGTAAATCCGCATACGCTTCGGTGAGCCCGATACATATTCCACAATAGGATGCAACGCAAAAATCAACACCAGCGCCACCAAAACAGAAACACCCACATCTGCCGGTGTATGCACTCCAAGATACATACGTGAAACCGGTACCAACACACAGGCAACAACACAAGCGATTCGAATCCACAATTGCTTCTGTACTCTCGCAATACAACCGAACACTCCCAACGCACTTTGCGTATGCCCGCTGGGAAAAGAATATCCCGCGGCCTCTGCTCTGGCACTTTCCACTATAGTAAAGTCTGGGTCACGCACCCATGGTCTGGGTATCCGAAACCATAACTTTAAAAACTGATTTATCACCGTTCCCAAGAAACCCACAGATAAAATGAAATACCCCTTTTTCTTATCCAGACACCAGAAGAACAAAAGTCCGGCCACAATAAAGATGGTTTCCTCTCCCAAATGTGTCACAAGCGAAAAAAACGCATCTCCAAAAGGTGTTCGAATCCCTTCTAAAAACTTTAAAAATTCCACCAATTACCTCTTTTCTGCATATTATATATCTGCAAATCTTTTCACTTGCTATAATACCCGCCTGCAAACGGATTTGCAAGCGGGTATTTTGAAATTTCCTTGACAGTTTTTATTTCCCCATGCATACTATATCTATATTCTTTTTTCAGCAAATCAAACAAGTCTGAATTATTAACTAATTATATTCTACCCCATTGTCGAGTAACATTTTCCTTAGTAACAGCACATTAATAACCGTGTTACA
This sequence comes from Acetatifactor sp., assembly GCA_045590095.1. Taxonomy (GTDB): domain Bacteria; phylum Bacillota; class Clostridia; order Lachnospirales; family Lachnospiraceae; genus Acetatifactor. Next base: position 1,636 of record JAZNQI010000072.1, read on the forward strand.
AATATTTGCATAAGTACAGTACATTTTCTATTGCCTTTTGATAGCATAAATGCTATCATTGTTTTAGAATATGAACTGTTTACATAGGAGGACCAATGGCATACAACATCATATTCTACGAAAAACAAGACGGTACATCCGAAATCTGGGACTTTTTAGAAAACTTACGGCATAAATCTTTAACAAGTAAGGATGCTCGCATACAGTACAAACAAGTCAGTCTCTATATTGAATTATTACAAAACAATGGTACATATCTTCCCGAAACAGTAACCAAACACATTGAAGACAACATTTGGGAACTGCGTCCCGGAAATAACCGTATTTTTTATTTCTACTGTGACAACAATGATTATGTACTACTTCATTCATTTCGCAAAAAACAAATAAGACACCGCGCAAGGAAATTATTCGTGCAAAATCCGAACGCGACGACTATCTATCCCGAAAAGGAGGCAAATAATCATGAAAAGCTGGAATGACTATAAGGAATATGTGAAGAACACTGACATAAACTGCGGCAAAGACCTAACTGACATTGAAGAACAGGCCGAAATCATCAGTGTCATGATTAAACAGCGCAATGCATTGGGTTTAAGTCAACGTGATTTAGCAGCTCTTTGCAACATCCCTCAATCCTCTGTTGCCAGAATAGAATCCTTACAAACCACGCCTAACCTTGCCACACTTCTCAAAATATTACGTCCTCTCGGATTAAAACTAACAATCACAAAATAGAAAGAAACCATATCTGCGCAATTCTGTCACTCAGATATGGTTTTCCTTATTTTACTGCATATTCATAATCTCGCAGGCCGCTAAAAGATTCTCCTTTTGCAGACCTTTCAAAGCATCTATAAATACCAGGTGCTTTTTTATTTCTTCGTCACTTTCATAATTATCGCTGAAACAATCATCCAAAATCACATAACGTTTTATATACGGATGCTCTGCTAAATATTTCTTGACTTCCGCTGTTCGATTTGACAAACTATCTTCCCAAGGGGTTACATCCTTTATAGGTATTCCGGCCTCTTCAAAAGTCTTAACCAGATTGTCCCAATTAATAATGTGTCCATTCAATCCCTTTGCTTTTGCCTTTTCCCGAAAAGGAGACGCACCATATCTCCAATCAGAAACCACAACCAAATCTGCTTTGGTACGTTCAATTAGCCCCTTCAAATCCTGCACTGCCTGCGGCATCAGTTCCTGAAGCTCCAATTTCGTATTAAAAATATCCAACACACCGTCCACATCAAGAAAAATGGTAAAACGATCTTCTGACAGCATCTCTTCCGCCTTTTCCAGAACCTTTATACAAAATTCTTCCGTTTTGGTAATATCGCTTGCCAACTCTTCAACGATAAGTTCTCCTTCCCGAAGCGCCGCCTCATATTGGGCAGTACTGAGTTCTCCGCTTTCATAAGCCGCATCCAGCTCATCCCTATCCTTTATGCATAGGTCTCCCTGAGGAGTAAGGATTACATCTAAATATTTATCCAGATAATAAACCACACCATCTTCATCCACACCAACATCTTCAATGACATCAATGTACCACACACTGACACGACGGTTGGGTAAAAAATATGCCCCGATGCATCTGGAAGCATTCTCCGGAATTATAGTCAGCCAAATCATCCCTTTTCCGCAAACCGGCACTTTTCCCGATTTTTCATACTCCCAACATCTTGTTTCACCATCCGTCAGATAATTGATAGCCACCCAGCCTTTTACCAGTTCGTTATCCATATACATCTGATGATAGGGAAAATATTGAAAAAACCACTTTTTATCACGAGTAAGGCGCATCTTGTTCATGGGGTATTACCTCCTCAAATCATCCGTTCTTTCTTCCAATATACACCGCATGCCCGCACATGTCAACAATGGCGTTATCCGTTGCAGTTTTATGAATCGCCTCCATAACTTCACGAAATACTGCTCTATCTTCTATTCCGTAAATCATATCTTCTTTTTCATAAGCAAATCCCCTAACAGAACGTATACAAGAAGTTTCAAACCCATACTGTGTAAACATCTTCTCCATCTCTTCTGCAGTTGCATAATATCCTTCCTGAAATCCGTACTTTTGCAAATTATGAAATCTACCCGTCTCAAAAACCTCTGCAATGGTACTTGCATCCACTTGCTGCGGTGCATAGCAGAATCTCTCTATAATCGCTATACTTCCGGACAAATGTGGAATAAATCCGGCAATCACAATGCCTCCGTCTTTCAGAACCCTATGTATTTCAGAAACACATTGCCTGCGCTCCTGTTCTCCGGTCAAGTGATAAAAAGGTCCCAAAGCAACAACCACATCAAACATATTATCTTCATACCTGCTCAAATCAATGGCATTCACAACCTCTGCTTCTACCAGATTCTCTATCTTTTCTTCCGCTTTCCTTTCTCTCGCCTGCTCTATCAGCCTTTCCGACAAATCCGCCAGATACACCTGATATCCTGCCTCTGCAAGAGGAAAAGAATAAACTCCGGCGCCTCCGCCAATATCCAGCACCGTTCCGCTTTCCGGCATGAAATTTTGCAGAATATGCATGGTCATCTCATATTCCATCCTGCCGCTATTATCCCGATTCAATCTGTTCTTTTCATCAAATACACTATAATACCCTTTCACTCTCTCAAAATCTGTCATAATTTTCTCTCCTTTTTTTACATGCAAAATGCACCGGATGTAATAATCCGGTGCACCAATTCATCACGAAAATATAATAATATCACTTACATTCTCACATTTATGCACCGAATTAAGAGACCTATAGGCTCTGACCGGTACATCAATGCGTATCCGTCCATGCCTCTACGTCCATAATAAGAGTAAACATAAACCTAACTGTAAGTTCTTCATCATCTTTCCATATCTCCTTTTTCTGTTCCATCTTGCAAGATTACAGTTAGGCTACCACTACTTCCATAATATGTCAAGCAGTAATTCCCCCATAAGCCTGCAGGATATGTTTTCTTTTTACCACCCCAGCTCCATCAGCCAGTTATTCAACATTCTTTCTCTATCCTTTTCCTGTACATCTGCGCCTTCCGGGCTGATATACTCACCTTTGATGTTTCCATCCACGATATAAAGCACTCTGCTACACTTAGCTGCAACTTTGGCATCATGGGTTACCATCATGATTGTAGTTCCTTCTTCGTTCAGCTTCACCAATTCTTCCATGACTTCATTGGAAGCCGTTCTGTTGAGTGCACCCGTAGGCTCATCCGCAAACAAAACTTTCGGCTTATTAATCATACTTCTGCAGATGCAGGCTCTCTGCAACTGACCACCGGACACCTCGTTGATGTCGTTATCTGCAATGTCGATAATACCAAGCTTACGCATTAAGTCCTGCCCTCGCGTGGCGGTTTCCTTCCTCGTTTCGCTATTCTTTTTAGATTGTACCGCAGGAAGAATAATGTTATCGAGAACAGTCAGATTTTTCAGCATATACATCTGTTGAAAGATAAATCCCATTTCGTCGAGACGTAAGTCTGCAAGCTCTTTATCGCTCATTTTTTCAATGTTTTTTCCACAAAATTTTGCTTCGCCTGCGGTAATGGAATCCATCCCCGAAACCGCATACAAAAGAGTTGATTTACCGGAGCCGGATGGTCCCATAACAGCTACCATTTCTCCTTCTGAAACGGTAAAGTTTACATTTTTCAAAACGTTGTTCTGACGTTTATTTACGACATATGTTTTACAAAGGTCTTTTACTTCTAAGATATTCATAATATTTTCCTTTCTTATTCTATGTTAGCAGTATCGGAGGATTTGATTTTTCTCGTATAAAGTGAAGTCAGTAGTGCACTTACGCATGTTGTAACAAGAATTACAAGCGGGAAGAACAGATACATTTCAACCGGATTGATTACGTATTCAACCGCAAGTTCCATACCCATCATCTTGAAAACCGGGTCAATACAAAGGTGCGTAAGCGGCATTGCCAGTATTTCACCAATTATCACTACAATAATACCTACGAATAAAAATCTTAGTGCATGGTAGCAATAGATTTTTCCGTTTCTTGTACCAATTGCTTTCATAAGCGCAATTTCTCCCCGCTCCTTCGCAATAAAGGAACGCTCCATGAGTACGGTAATAAGGATAGCCAATACAATTGTAAGCATCACAACAAGCAATTTAACTGCATTCAAAGTTTCCGTAACACCAAGCATACCGGCTACAGATTCGGCACAGGTTTCAATATTTTCATAAGTAGGGAAAATTCTCTGAATCTCTTCCATTCTGTGCTCAATTTCCTTACTGTCAGGATGATCCGCAAAGGTAATCTGCGTACCAACACCACCTATTGCCTGAATATAATTTATTTCTTCGTCTGAATGAAGTCTGATTCCGCTGCCAAATTGATTCATCGACTGAAAGAATGCCGTAATCATATACTCCTTATCTCCGTCAATGGTTTTTATCGTAACTGTATCTCCAATATTTGCATTCAGTTCAGCCGCAGAAATTCGTGTGATTGCAATTTCATCGGTGCTGTGTGGTGCAGTTCCTGCCGTGTATTCGTACATATCCATTGTTGTTCCGCTGCCATGATATATTGTAATATTACTTTCGTTTTCTCCAAAAACCACCGGCAAGTTGAACATCATTTCCTGATAGCACATGGCCGGAATACCATTTTCAGCAAGAGTCTTCTCCATCTCTTCAAGGTGGTTTTCAAGCTTTTCCTGTCCGTCTTCAAACATGCAATCCATTGTTATTTTACTGTCCAAATATATGTCACAATCTGCCCATCCGAATGTAGTAGCAAGACTTCCACTATTCATAGTAGAAACCGTTGCCGAAAGTATAAGCATAAGAGAAAGACAGAGAAAGAATATAAATGTGATAATACCGTAACGTTTCGGACTGCTCACAATGTCATTCAATGCAAGAAAGGGCGTTGCCGGAAGCTTTGACTTACCAAGGCTCATTAAACTCTTTTTACGGAATCGTTCACCCGTCTGACCGTTTCTGATAGCATCAATGGGGGACATTTTCTTAACCTTTCCTGTACAGCCATAGCAGAACAATAAAATAACTGTAATGACCAGAATTGCACAGAGAATATTTACAAAAATCGGACTCTGATTGCCCACAATAATCGTCTGCGAAGAAATACTCATAAGCATTTTGCCGAAGGGAAAGCTAAAGAAAAGACCAATGAGGGCACCAATTACGGAAAGTGCAGCATATTTTACAATATAAAGCCCACGAATTCTGAAGTTACCGATACCGATTGCCTTCAGTACGCCGATTTCACGGAATTCCTCAGAAAGTGTAAAAGTAATGGTAAAGCGCAAAACCACAAATGCTATTATAATAAGGATTATGCTTACCACAAGCAAAACTCCTACCAGCACCATATCAAAGATATATAAGAATTCCATCATGGCCCTATCCATTGTAAGAATACTGTTATCCACAAGCGACTTTATCTGTGGCAAAACAGTTTCTAAATCGGAAGAATATATGTAGACTAAAGCAGCACCGTAATATTCGTCCGTATTTTCTACGGAAAGGAAAGTATTAAAATCCTCCTCGCTTATGATATAGCGAGTAAAATTCATCTGATTTGAGCCAAAAAGTGCGTCCTTTATTTTTCCTGCAAGAACAAACTCACGACTCACACCATTTAATTCTATGGTCAGCTTATCTCCCACTTCAACGCCAAAATTATCCGCTTTTCCCTCCGTCATATAAAACTCGCCGTTTTCTACCGTTTCAAGGGCTCTGCCGTCAGAAAGAAAATAATTCAAACAAATATCGCTATGAACAAGATTTGTACCGCCCGGAATGATAATGTCCTCATTTTCAAAAATCAAATTTTCAGATGCCAAAAATAACACTTTTTCCGAAGAATAACGTTCTACTGCGCTTGCCTTGCTTAGCGTTTCATCCGGGTCGACGGTTAGATTTTTATTCATAGTCGTCAGAAAATAATCCGGCACATCCGCCATTTCAAAATAATTGTCCAGTGCCGTGGTAACATTTAAAATGTTGTTTACACTCGACGACACAAACATAGTGGCTAGAATAATAAACAATAGCAGAATAATATTCATTGCCCTTTTTCTTTTTAAATCTTTTTTTAGTATGCTTAAATACATCTTTAAACTCCTTTCTCCTGTCTATGAACACATCATACAAGAGAAATTATTAAATAATCATTAAGTGCAAAATATTAGAACCATACAAAGGCTTTTTGTGAATGCGGCTCTGAAGTTCTATTGACAATACAAATGCGTCATGCTATATTTACATCAAGAAGTTTCGAATCTCTTTTAATTCCATCCTTGCGGATGGGTCGAGTAATTCGAAGCTTTTTGCTTTATTCTAAACCTTTCAGTTCATCTATATTATGTATCCAAAACCAATTGACTGCAATCTTCTTTTTCACAGTAATTCTTATATATACAATTTCTTCATCAATCATTATTTTCGATAGTAAATATGCAAATGCATACCCATCTTTATGATGATAATCCGGTATATTATCCTCCACCAATTCAGCAATTTCAACAATCCTTTTTAATTTACGTATTGTTGCCACCTTTAGCTGCTTTAACTTTTTAGGCAACGCTTGAAACCTCATGCCTGGTCCTATTGTTTCCTTGATTCCCTTTGCATTTATCTTAATAACCATACCTGTTTGTACATTTATCACCTCGCTCTCTGAAAAGAAATTCTCTTTCCTAAGTACATTTAGTACTTCTTTTTGAACCCCTATATAATCATTCCACTTTCCGGCAAGATTATAATGTATGAGTTCCTCATTCATACAAATCTTTTCCATTTACTCTCCTACTATTGTTTTATTGTTCCATCGGAAACCTTTGGCGAACGCCGTGAAAAACTGAAAAGTAACAATAATTGATAAAACGTATTATAAACTTCATTTTCGTTTTTTACAATCTAAATTTTAATTATTTTAACAATTAAATATTATTAGTATTCAAAAAGGAACTATAAAACAAGTGGACATCACTGCCCACTTGTTTTACGCTTTCCTCACCACTACCGTTACCACAAATCCCTGCTTAGAATTCTTGGCGTAAATATCGCCATCTATTTTTCTCATTAAGGTCTTGCAAATATATAGTCCCAGTCCGTTTCCTTTTACTCCATGGCTGTTACTACCCCTGTAAAAGGAATCAAACAGATTCGGCAAATCCTCCTCTTTTAGATTGATACCGGAATTCTCGATATGTATCAGCTTGCAATCCTCTTCATCATCGAAGGAAATGCTGATGCTTTTACCGTCGCCGTATTTTATGGCATTCTCCATAATATTCTGCAACACTTCCACCAAACGGTTTGTGTCAGCTTTTACCAAACATTCTGAGAATTCCGCTATGGAAAAGTCTGTATGTACCACCGACAGCTTCTCTTTGTAATAAGCGCGGATTGCCTCTATCACCTTGGAAAGGTACACTTCTCCCTGCTTAACTTCCAAATGCAGAAAATCTTCTCGGGATGCCTTCACAATCTCATCCACATACCCTTTGATTTCCTTCACATTTCTGGCAATCCCCTGAATCGCCTCGTCCTTTTTTTCTTTTGTATCATACAAATCCGCTTCCAAAGCTTTTGCATACAAATCAATAGAGGACAGGGGCGTTTTAATATCATGTGACAGGGAAAGAATCAGCGTTTTACGGTCCTTCTGGAACTCCAATTCCTTTTCCTTGTTATCCTCCAGCTTTTCACGCAACATATCCATTCCCCAAAGGAAACGACCGAACAGCTTACTTTTCTCTTCCTTGATGGGCGTGGACAAATTTCCCTTGGCCAATTCATGGGACAGATTGCTCATAGCCTGAAATGGTTTCAAGACCTTGTGATAAACATACACAAACACTGCCACCGTTATAAGTAACATACCGAGTAACACGGCATTCACCATGTAAATAACACGACTCGTTTGCGAAGTTCGATAAGCGATACGATACGATTTACCGTGTATACTCTCCACCACATAATCATCATTACAAGCTTCCCCCGGCACGAATTCAGTAACCGCAATAATTGTTTCATACCCCGACAAATCCAGATGACTGAGTCCCTCTCCCGTCAGATTTTCTTTCGCAATTTGCTCTGCTACACGCTTTGCCTCCACGCGGTACAAGCGTCCGTCATCCGACTTATCACTGCGGATATACATAACGTTGCACAGAATGATCATGGCAACCTCTATGAATAAAATTATCCAGACAAATCTTTTAAACTTACTCAAACCTGTACCCTACTCCCCACTCCGTAATAATATGTTTCGGTTTCTTGGGGTCTTCCTCTATTTTTTCACGCAGCCACTTAATATGCACCGTCAGAGTTTGCAGTTCCGATTCACTGTCACTGCCCCAGACAGAATTGAAAAGATATTCCTTCTTCATGGTGACACCTTTGTTCTCCATGAGAAGCTTTAAGAGTTCAAACTCCTTCTCCGTAATATCGATTTTTCTGCCATCCACAGAAAGCACTTGCTGCACAGTATTTAAGCGAAGATTCCCTTCCACCATTTCTTCCATGGCATATTTGCGTTTGAAAATTCCCTTTATTTTGGCAATCAGAATGTCCACGTCGTATGGTTTCTCAATGTAATCGTCCGCCCCCAGATTAAGGCCTTTCAATTTATCGTTCTTCTCTACCTTCGCACTGGCAATCAAAATGTGGGTATTGGAAGTCTCCCTGATTTTGGAACAAAGGGCAAAACCGTCCATACCCGGAAGCATAATATCCAGCACAATCAACTTGGCACCATATTTTTCCCACAGTGCAAGAGCCTTTTCACCGGTTTCTGCTACACTTACCGTGTAATTCTCTTTGCGCAGGAAATCACATAAGAGACCGGCGATTTCTTTATTATCTTCTACGATTAAAATATCTAACATTAATTACTCCAGCCCTTCTTTTTCCAAAATTTCTATCCTGATTATAACTCTTATTTCATAATGTCACAATAATCTATTTTGATTCAGCTACATTGCCACACCTAAATTGACATATATTAATTTGTAATAAATGTGACATCTATCATTATTTCACTTTATACTATTGTTAAATATGTTATAATATCTTCATAAACATATAAAGGGAGGAATATATGAATTATCGCGAGGAACTTCACTGGATTCTGGACAAACCCGGAACGACTTTCAAGAAGCAAGAAGAATATCAGGAGAATATAGATTTTGTGCACTCACTGAACTTGAAATGTGACTGTGTTGGATGGTGTACTCTTGATTTATCGGATTCTCGAACAGAAGATATTTTTCATCAGATTGCCACATTCTGCAAACAGAATGACTGGAAAGCAAGATGCATTTACACCAGAAAATATATTAATATCAAAAGCGATTGGTATAAATTAGTTCCACATCTATTCACGAAAAACACCCATTTTGGTAAAATCGAGACTGTCACGACGAATTCTGAAAAAATATATACTCACATAATTCGTGCCTATCACGAAATTCAACCTTGCCTCAAAATATGGCAAACTGACTTATACGTTCCGGAACGTTTCCGTAATTTTTGTATCAAAAACAATCCTAATGATTTAGATTTCTGCTGGGCAAAAGACATCGGAAAATATAAGGCTGAGCAATATTTCCATGTCTACGGAAAAAAGCTAATCCCTGAAATAGCTGTCGATTTTTCTCTTCAAAAAGCAAATGCGCAAGTAATTGCAGCCGTTGGAGGATGGCTCCCTAAAATAGTAAACACCTTTCATACAATTCAACAAATTATTCTTCCGGACTGTTTTCTCTCAAAAGATATGCCTGATAGGGGCATCGGATATGCATATATTCCTTCAACTTTTTCATGTGCCGGCAGAAATATGCTTTTGATTCATAAAGATGTGGCTCATAAATTGTTGCAACAAAGGATTATCTCTGATAATTCTTTACAACCAGTTCCTATCGTTGACAACTTACCCTGCGGATACATTTTGCAACAAACACAAGAAATTGCTCGTCCTACAGAAACCTTTATGGATAAATTGCTTTCCGAATACGAAGAACTCAAACATTTAGAACGCCCTACACGTATAATCTCTGAACAAGAATCCATTAAATATTTGAAGATCATAAAAAAAGAGCAACCCGCAAATTTTGAAAAAGCCATGCCCAAAATAAAACGCCAGCAACTGCTAGGAACTGCTTATGCTTCACTAATACCTTACTACCAGGTAACCTCTGGGGGATATCTGTCTGATGAATATGAATTGCTACCTTATCCTCGTGCAGTAATAGCAAGCAGCGACTTTCACCAACGGTTAGTTGCAGAGGAACTATTGGCAGACTCCCCGGATGGAATAGTAATTGCCATATGCCCCGACGGTGATTCCATATTACTTTGCAAGGATGGGCGTGTCATCCGCTTCAGTCATGAATCGCCAGAAATCATTAATTGTTGGCCTTGCTTGGCACATTTTATCGTAGATGCTTTAAATGTATAAAAGGGGCGAATCTCGCCCCTTTTAAGTTAGATTATTTCCTATTTTTTTCGTAGCACTGTGCAAGTGCCTTTGGTAAATCATCATCTATATAGATTTTATCAAAATCCTCTACCTTAAGCGTCGTTACTTGCTCTCCTTTCCAAAGTGCCTTTTCATATTCTTCATAGGTTTCCTTATCCACTTTATCTCCCACAATCTCTTTTACATCCCCTGTAGCTTTATCACGAATAATTTCTGAAACATTTACATAATATTCATATCGGAACATGGCCTCATCGTAATCTTCTTTCATATATTCATATACAGCATGTAGCATTTCAATATTGGCGTTAGATGAGGTACGTGTCAATGTATTAAAATCCCATGTATCCATTCTGGACATATGGTCATCTACATTATCTATTATCCCTGTTTCATCATCAAATATGGAAAAGCTGCTTCTGTAATAATAATCACAGTAAACCATACCTTTTCCTTCCACATAACTGAAAGCTTTATCATAGCCATAAAAATCATCCATAGTTGCATCTCCCGGAGTCAAAAGTACCACTTCCCCATCTTTGTAGGTATACAAATAATCTCTTTTATTACAATTATCATTATAATCAAATGGGGTATAC
>JAZNQI010000073.1:0-4353 GCA_045590095.1 Acetatifactor sp.
TAATCATGCAGGAAATGGTATGGTTCGATATTCAAGGCCTTTCGCATGTCATAGAAACACTCATTGTAGATTCGCATATATTCCTCGAAATATTGCTTTTGGAAGGGGATACACGATATGTTAGGCACATCGACTTTGGATTTATTCAGTTTCATTTCATAAGCAATGATTTCCGTCATATCTGTCCCAATATTTCTCCATGTTACTTCTTCAATTTGAACTTACCTTCTCCTCATTTGTGAAAAAAGAACCCCAAGTTAACGCGGACCTCATGTTTCTCCACATCAATGTTGGAGTAGCAGCAGGAATCAAATCCTATCAGTTCAAAGCCTTGGCTTAAGTAAAAAGCGATGGCTCGCACATTACAGGATTGAGTTTCTAAAATGATGGCTCTTCTGCTCTGTCGCTTGGCCTGCTCTTTGGCCACATTCATAAGGCGAGTACCGATACCTTGTCTGTGAAGTTCATCCGCCACCCAAAGCTCTGTCACCATAAGGCGGTTACTCCACTCTTCGGGGCAAATCTCAATGCACGCCAGCAGCTCTTTTTTGCCGTCTTTTTCGGAAACAATTCCAAATGCTTCTGCTTTCTCCCAATGGTCCTGATATAAACGATCGGGAAAATTATACTCCTCCGGTGTATGCGTCACCGGAGTTTCAAACTTCTTTTTCAACATCTGTACCTGAAATCCGTCGACTCCGGCAGATGTCTCTAAATCATAATATTCTTCACTGGTGTATCCTATCAAAACAGGAACCCCTTTCCACTCCTCTTTGGATAAGGGGATAATTTCGTATTCCATATATACCTCCATAAATCTATCTACTTGTTTTTGTTCTTTATTTCATCCATTTCCTTAATCAACTCTTCTAACGGACGATACTCACCACCCCAGTATTCAAACGTGTGCATTCCTTCATCTTCTAAAATCGGACCTACCATTTTAACAGATACATTCATTCTGCTTAATATTTCCTCATAGTTTGGTATCTCTTCTTCAAATGGAAGTAACTGCTGAAAGCTCTTATAGGACACGCCAAAAACAATCGTTTTAATTCCTAATGATGCAATAGCCATAAGACAGCGGACACATGGTGCACAACTTGTATAAAATATGGCATTCTCAAAAACCTTGTCCGAAAACTTATTTGCACATTTATGAACAAGATTAAACTCTGCATGACCGAATATGCCTTTCTCGTAGTCTGCTGTATTTTCCGCCTCTGCAATAATCTTGTCTTCACTAACTAATACTGCGCCAAAAGTATCATATCCCTTTTTTCCGGCACTAATTGCCAATTCGTAACATCGCTTCATATATTTTTCATGATTGTCATTCATAAAATGTCCTCCAGCATCTCCTTTTTATATTCTACACTTTTTGCTTTTACTATTTCTATCCGTACCAAAGGCATTTTTCTCCCTACTACTCTGCAATTAGGTATCAATCCGATCCAGTGCATGAATATTTTTGTTTCTGTATATCAAATCGTCCCTATTCGTGAATCCGCGATTCTCCCAGAAACTATTACCTAACTCATTCTTCTTAAAAGCCACTAACGCAACCTTGTTGATACCTTCCTCATCCAATGCGGACATTGCAGAATCCACAAGCTTTTTAGCAATTCCCTGATTTCTGTAGGTAGGCAAAACCGCAGTATGATGAATATATCCTCGTCTTCCGTCGTGACCGGCCATTATCACTCCAATAATAGTACCTTCATGCTCTGCCACAAAGCTTGTGGTAGGATTTCGCTTCAAATACTTTGCAATTCCTTCTCTGCTGTCATCGCTTGTATTCAAGCCCATTCCCGGAGTATTAATCCATAAATTGTACACTCCGTCATAATCATCAATTGACATTACTCTTATATTTACCATTATTTTTTCATCCTTTCCAAATGCTCCTGTGCAAGGGGCATAATCGGTTCCGTAAAATGATGTGTGGGAAATCCGCTAAAAAAACCTAATAATCTTGCACTCATAATTCTATCACTCCATTTATTGTTCTCTTACTTTTAAATAACAAGCCCTACTGTATCGTCTTATACATCACGGAAACAGAATCCCTATCCAATCCTGCTTTCTTGTAAAAAGCTTCGTTGTCCTGAATGCATATCAATTGCAACGAGGCAATTCCTTTCTCTTTCAGATGCTGTTCCAGATTAGCCAACAAATCCCTGCCAACGCCTTTTCTCTTCCATTCAGGAACAACAAACAATTCCGAAACAAAGAAAAAGTCTACGTCTGCATACGGGTCAATATAACCGAGAATTCCGCCAATTATTTTATTCTCAAAGATTGCCGCCAAACCGAATGCTTCGTAATTACCCAATATTGCATTCACTCTACGCTCTGCTTTTTCGCTTGTCCAGGCTTCATTCCACGGAGCCTCGGAATAAGATTTCCCCATTGCGGCTGCCAAAGCACTTATATCATTTCTATCTACTGCTCTAAACGTAATCATTTTTTATCCTTCACTTTCTCACTTTTAAAAACCCTATTCGGTACTATTCTACAATCATTTGTAATGCTGTCTTAAGTTCAAATTCTATTTCACGTATATATCTGATTCGTTCCATAGTGCTTTTTACCTCAGAAATGCCCAGTTCACATTCTTTTTCATCTGTACACGCTCCCAAAGCACGTTGCATGTTGTACTCCAACCATTCAATCCAAGTATATGCTACGCCTGTAATATCGCTATAATTACGAAAACCATTATCGTACGCCTGCAAATACCCTTTAAAAAAGGCATTCATTTTGTTAACATCGAAATCTCCGGTTACAATTCCTGACCATTGCAATGCCAACTGCAAGACATGAGATATGGGATTTCCATAATCTAAGCATTCCAAGTCAATCACCCACGGCTCTCCATTATCCCACAAAATATTCTTAGGGTCCATGTCTTCATCTGATATACACATTATTGCCGGCAACAATGCCCTCGCCCTGTTTAGTTCATTTTGTGCATAACATAACAGGTCTTCATTCTCTTCTAAAAGGGACGCAATCGGAATATTTTCTTCTTTTGCTTTCAGGATGTAATCTCTCCAGTCTGTCCGGCTGATTGCAAACGACTGATTTTCACCTTCCTTTGGCTCAATTGCGTGGATCTTCCCAAGGATAGTTCCGACTTTAATACACATATCTTCTTCTATATGTTTCCAATCAGTTATTTGCCCTTCCTGCCATCTGAAAATATAAAAATATTCATCCTGTATCTTTTGCATCCTCTTTCCGTCAATAACCATAGCCGGCACGATAGGAATATCATATGCCTGAAGCGTTTCTTCCAATTTCTCCGCTCTTGCATAGTTTGCTAATGCACCCGGTCTTTTCATAATGATCGGATTCAAATGCTTTACAGCATAGTTTCCACCCTCTGTTTCTACCTTGTACATTCTATGCATTAATCCACCGGATACGGGTGCAATCTTCCGGATTTGGTCCCTAATACCACAGCGATTCATTAATTGTATTATTAATTCTTCTTTCATTTCTTCACTTGATATCCTTTATAGCTTTATCGCCTTCGTCGCAATTGATGAATTCATATAGTAATCTAAAACCGTTCCGCCTTTATCCTCATAGAATCCGATAATTGCAAAACCCGCCTCAATCTGTCCCTGAATCTGGTCTTCCAACGTATGGCTCCAGATGTAGCCGTCCGCTTCTGCAATTGCACGTATTTCCGGATTATCCATATGGTCGATATCTGCATAAGGAATTTGATTTTTAACTTCAAGAATTCCCCGTTCTATCTTGGCCGCATCAAAAATATATTCAACCGGATTCCCAAAACCGGATAACAATAGTCCGTTCTTTTTTAACACCCTTGCACATTCCCGCCACACGGGTCTGACATCGTCAACATATACGTTTGACCACGGATGAATGATACAGTCAAAACTCTCATTGTCAAACACAGACAAATCCTGCATATTACCCTGTACGGTTTTAATCTCCAGCTGATCCCTTGCGGCTACAAATTCATCTTTTTCCAACTGCACTTTGCTGTTATCAAATACTGTTACCTCAGCTCCGGCAGCCGCCAATACCGGTCCCTGCTGCCCACCGCCACTTGCCAGACACAATACCTTTTTGCCGACGAACGTATCGGGAAACCAATTCGCCGGAACCGGTTTTGTCGGAGTTAAAACAATACTCCAGACTCCCTCTCTTGCTTTCGCTACCGTCTCACTTGAAACGGCCACTGACCATTTATCTTCATTTGCGGAACGTGTTCTGTTGTTAATATTTCGCCCGATAATTTTCGTGAACGAATGTTGAAAGCGCGGCGTTATTCGTCTATCAGACCCTCTGTCTTTATGCCGCAAATTACTAAGG
>JAZNQI010000074.1:0-2232 GCA_045590095.1 Acetatifactor sp.
TGCAAGAGCGCAGTTTTTTGCCATGTTTATGTTGCCTGAGTCCATGCGGGAGGATTTGAAAGATGATTTTCCGGAGGATATGGACTATTTTAAGTCTTTGTTGCGAATATATCATAATACAATTAACCTGCATGAGGGAATTGTGGCGGAAACTACGGACCGAAGCCAATATACGGAAAATATCAGCTGCGGAAAAATCAGTGGCATTCTTTCTGTGGAAGATGGTCGGGTCGTGGCCGGTAAGATGGAGAATTTAAAATGGTTACAAAAGATAGGGGTGCGTATGATGGCACCCCTTTGGAATTATGAAAATTGTTTCGGTTTTCCGAATTCGGACGATTCTGTCATCATGCAAAAAGGACTTAAAGCTTTTGGGAAAGATGCAGTTGCAGTAATGAACGATATTGGGATTATCATTGATGTGTCTCATCTAAGTGACGGTGGGTTTTGGGATGTGGTATATTTGACAAAGAGGCCTTTTGTGGCCAGTCATTCCAATTGTCGTGCCATAGCACCGCATCGAAGAAATTTGTCCGATGAAATGATTCGTGCGCTGGCAAATAAAGGCGGTGTCATGGGATTGAATTTCTATGGCCCCTTCTTAAATGCAGATGCATCCGGCAAAGAAAGCCGTATTATAGAAATGTTAAGACATATAAAGCACATGATAAATGTAGGTGGCAGTGAACTTCCTGCCATTGGTACGGATTTTGACGGAATGGACGGAAGTTTTGAGATTGGGGATTGCTCCAAGATGCAACTTTTATTTGAGGCTATGGAAGGAGAAGGGTTTACCATAGGTCAAATAGAAAAAGTTGCATATAAAAATGCGGAGCGTGTAATAAAAGAAGCGTTTTAAGAGAAAATACACATATAAAAGAGAGGTGTTTTTATGTGTACGGCAATAACTTATCATACAAAAGAACATTACTTCGGGAGAAATTTGGATTTGGAATATTCCTATGCGGAACAGGTAGTGGTAACACCAAGACAATATGAATTTGCATTCAGACAGGTGGGTACTGTGCGCAGTCATTATGCCATGATAGGGATGGCATATGTGCAGGAAGGATATCCCCTTTATTATGAGGCTACCAATGAAAAGGGCTTAAGTATGGCGGGATTAAATTTTCCGGAGAATGCATGCTATGGCGAGGTGTTGACGGGAAAGGATAATGTGGCACCTTTCGAATTGATTCCGTGGATTTTGGGGCAGTGTGCCACCGTGGCGGAGGTAAAATGTCTGTTAGAATATATTCAGATTGCAGATATTGCATTCAGTAAAGAACTTCCGCCGTCCCCTTTGCACTGGATGATTGCAGATAAGGAAAGTGCAATAACCGTAGAGCCGGTAAAGGATGGTTTGAAGGTTTATGAGAACCCTATAGGTGTACTCACGAATAATCCCACTTTTGACTATCATATGATGAATTTAAATAATTATATGAATCTGTCTAATCAGGCACCGGTCAATCGTTTTGCCAAAGGGGTACAATTGGCGGAATACAGCCGTGGTATGGGTGCATTGGGATTGCCCGGAGATATATCATCTGCATCACGCTTTGTCCGAATGGCTTTCAATAAGTTGAATTCTGTAGTGGAAGAGGATGCGGAGAGTATGAGTCGGGAGGCATATGAGCATGCAAGTATAGGTCAGTTCTTCCATTTGTTAGACAGCGTTGCCATGACTACAGGAGCCTTACAGATGCCAAGCGGTTTATATGATAAAACGGTTTATTCCAGTTGCTGTAATGCGGACAGAGGGATTTATTATTATACGACATATGAGAATCGGCAGATTTGTGCTGTGGATATGTATAAAGAAGATTTGGACGGAACGACAGTAATCGCCTATCCCCTTGTGAAAATACAAAATATTATGCAACAAAATTGAGTTAGTATGGATGGATTTGACAGATGTATTCTATTCCTATAAAAACTCGTGTAAAAAATATGTAAAAAAATGCAATTCGTGCTTTGCGAGTTGCATTTTTTATGTTATACTACTGTGGACAATGAAAATGGGGAGGAATGGTGTTTATTCCCCAAAACTAATTTGTTAGTACATATTTATTATAAATGGAGGGCTGAAAAACATGAGTACTACTTCAAAAGCGAGTCAAAGAATCGAAGCTTTACTCGATGCAAACAGTTTCGTTGAAATCGGTGCATTGGTTACTGCCAGAGCAACAGATTTTAATCTGAAACAGAACGAAACTCCTTCTGACGGTG
>JAZNQI010000075.1:0-38645 GCA_045590095.1 Acetatifactor sp.
AGGATCAGGAGAAAATCATAGGATTTGCGGTATATGGTCCATCGAGAGATGAAGATCTGACGGATGCAGGAGAAGTTGTGGCAATTTATGTCCTTTCAGAGTATTATGGCCGTAAAATAGGATATAGGTTGATGAATGAAGCAATTTCCAGGCTTGGAGAATATAATACGATATTTGTGTGGGTGCTTGAAAAAAATGAGAGAGCCATTCGTTTTTATCACAAATATGGTTTTGAATTTGACGGATACAAAAAGCAATGGAATCTTGGCACACCGGTTTCAATAGTTAGGATGATAAAGAAAAGAGAGTAAACTTCCAATTTATCTAGCAAGTAAAGAAATGGTCCTGAAAATATTAAAAATAAATATTACACGATGTATATGCGAAGAAATAAAAATATGTTATAATGAAACAGTGGGAACGGCGGCCCCTTGAGAAAGGGAGAGATGATAAGTCATAAAGACGAAAAATAATCCGCCCTGAGCCTGATAAACTTGGGCGGATTATTTTTCGTTTCAATTTATTAGCAAGGGGTACCGCTAAGTACCACCTTCAAATAAAGAATAGCATATAGTTGCAGAATATGCAAGTATTTTTTAAGTCTATACAGGGAGTGGAGAGCCGGTATGGGCTTTTGTGTTTAAAGAGGAGAAAAACAGGAGGGAATGTTATGGCAGTAGAATGCTTTGACGTAAGGTACGCAAAAAGAGAAGAACTTGAGTCTGTAAATAAGATTCGTAAACAGGTCAATGAGGTGCATGTGAAGGGGCGTCCGGATGTATTTCGTGAGGATGGCTGGCAGGTTATAGAGCCTTTGGTATATAAAAGATTTGACGAGGAAAGCAGCGGGGTTATTGTTGCTGCCATTGAAGAAGAAATCGTTGGATTTGCTGTAGTTCAGTATATAGTAAGACCGGAATCGCCTTTTAAAAAAGAGCAAAAATTCTTCCATATAGAGGAGTTTGGGGTGGATGAAAACCATAGGCGCAAAGGCATTGCTACGGCCTTGATTAATTTTGCAAAAGCAGATGCAAAAGAACGTGGTTTTCATAGAGTAGAACTGGACATGTGGGAATTCAATGCGGGTGCATTGGCGTTTTATGAAAGTGTAGGCTTTAGGACTATGAGAAGATACATGGAAAGCTGTGTGGAAGAATAGTCATGCTAACATGAAAGGGTAGAGAGAAAATGGTTAAAGCAATATTTGTAGATTTTTACGGTACAATTGTATTTGAAGATGGTGAGAACGTTGCTAAGATTAGCAACCGGATTTATGAAACGGGAAAGGCGGAAAGTGCATCACAGGTGGGAGGCTATTGGTGGGACGTATTTAAGACCTTATTTGAGAATTCCTACGGGGAGAACTTCCGCACCCAGCGAGACCTTGAAACACAGTCTTTAACAGATACCATTAACCATTTCGGTTCATCAGAAGATGGTGTCAAACTTAGTAATGAAATGTTTGAATATTGGGTAAAACCACCTATTTTCGAGGAATCCAAGCAGTTCTTTGAGGAGTGTCCGGTGCCTATTTATGTGGTGTCCAATATCGACAGAGCGGATATCTTAGCATCCATTGAATATCACGGATTAAAACCTAAAGATGTCTTTACCAGTGAAGATGCAAGGTCCTATAAACCCAGAAAAGAATTATTTGAGTTTGCACTAAAGAACACGGGACTATCTACTGATGAGGTAGTACATATTGGTGATTCTTTAAGTAGTGATATCAAAGGTGCATCCGCAGTTGGGATAAATGCAATATGGATTAATCGAAGCGGAAAGACGGTTCCCGAGGGGGTAACTGCGGTAAAGAATTTGTTAGAGGTATTTGATACGGAGTATTTCAAATAAAAAAATATATTTATGCAGGAGGATTAATTATGAACGTTATTAACGGAAAAGTAGAATGTATGCCGGAAGAAACCGGTTATGACAGTAGTAGATTAGAGGTGTTACACAGACACCTGCAGAAGCTGATGGACAAGGAAGTAATCTTTGGTGCAGAGTATACCATTTCCCACAAAGGGAAGATTATTGCAAATGCGAGTATGGGACAGGGCAGTGCTTTATCAGAAGACGTAAAGATGCAGCCGGATACGGTTTTTTCCATTGCGTCCATTACCAAGCCTATTACCACAGTGGCTATTATGCAGTTGGTGGAGGAAGGTCTGTTTCGTTTGGATTCCAATGTGTCAGAGATTCTGCCCCAGTTTGCAGAGCCGCCCTTTAATGAGATTAAGATTCATCATCTGCTGACTCACACAGCGGGAATCAGCCCGGATGAAGGTTGTTTCCCGGATATTGCGCCCAAGAGTGCGTGGGAGCTGGTGGATGAGGCAGCACAGTTATGGGATGGCCAGGGAGAATTTGATTGGATAAAGGCTGGTATTTCGGGAGGATTACGCGGAAAAATCGGAACACGCTGGCAGTATAGTTCTTTTGCGTTTGCTATTGTAGGAGAGATTATTACAAGAGCCAGCGGCCAGTTTGCTGAGGACTATATTATGGAGCATATCATTAAACCCTTAGGCATGAATGATACATCCTTTATTCCTACAGTGGATATGGCAAAGAGAGCTTTTGTAAAGAATGAGCGTCACCAGAAGAGACTTAACGAAATCATCGCGGGAACATTTCAGAAGAATACGGAGTCTGTATGGAGTAAGATTCCTTCTACCGGCGGTGGGTTGATGTCTACAACCAATGATTTAATGCGTTTTGCGCATATGATGTTAGGAAAGGGAAGACTGGGGGATGTAAGAATTCTTGGAAGAAAGTCCGTAGAATTGATGACAACCAAGCAGTTACACAATGTGCCGGATTACTGTTGGGGAGCGAATGAGCCTGACAGAGGTTATGGTCTGGGATTCGATATGCGTCAGGGCTATGCACATAGCTATTCCGCAGGAACCTATATGCATGAAGGATCAGGCACCTGTTCTATTGATATTGATCCGGTAGAGGAACTGGTTGCAATATGGTTTGTTCCTTTCAATAAGGTGGACTGGGTTCCGGAACCACTTTATAATGTACAGAATATTATTTGGTCAGGATTGAAGTAAGACAAAATCGTCTCAAAAGAGGGAGAGACATGAAGAAATTAATACATATGTTTAAGGAATGTAAAGCGGTAGCCTTTGTAACTTATAAAGAGTGGAGTGCTTACCGCACACATTCTTTGGTTTCGGTCTTTGTAGGACCGGTATATTTTATAGTACAATATTTTATATGGTCGGCAGTGTATGGTGGGGAAGGCAGTCTGGCAGGAATGGAGTTTTCTCAGACTATTCGCTATTTTGGTGCCTCAGCACTGATTGGATATCTAACCATGGACTTTGCAGACTGGAATCTGCAAATGTTGATTCGAACAGGCAAGTTTTTAACGTTTACCATGCGTCCTATCCATCATCGTTTTTTTGCACTGTCACAAAAATTTGGGCATAGAGTATTGGGATTTTTCTTTGAATTCTTGCCATGCCTTTTGATTTTTATGCTACTGTTTCGGATTGATATTTTACCGACGAGTATGCTTTGGACCATTCTTTCGGTGGGACTGGCATTTTTGATGAATTTTTATGTGAATTACTGTTTGGGCATGACAGCTTTCTTTTTGGTAAAAGCCAGTGGAGTAAGAGTCATGTATCAGCTTTTTGCGCAAATATTTTCAGGAGCTTTGATTCCTTTGAATTTCTTTCCTGAGATTATGCAGAAAATCATGATTTTTTTACCATTCCAGTATACAAACTATGTGCCGGCAATGGTATGGACAGGCAGTGAAAGTATAGGAAGTTTTGGGTTTAATGTACCGCAGGCTGTGTTATTACAGGCTGTGGCAGTGGGAGTTATGATTGTATTCAGCGAGGCACTCTATCGATGCGCTATAAAGCGGTTTACGGCAGTTGGTGCATAGGAAATTAAGGAGAGGTAGATTTGTGAAGCATTTGAAATTATATGGTGTTTGTCTGCGTACAGCTTTTTCACAGGCTATTGCATATAGGGCAGACTTTTTAATGGGTAGTTTGATTACCCTTTTATCGAATATTCTGTTTCCGTTAGTGACGGTGCTGATTTATGTAAACGGTGCTGCATTTCCGGGGTGGAGTATGTGGGAAGTTTTGCTGATTCAGTCCATATATTCCATGTCTACAGCACTTGCGTCCATGGTGCTAAGCAGTGTTGTGTGGGTTACCATGGACCATATCCGGGAAGGCAGTTTTGAGACAGTGCTGTTAAAACCCATATCGCCCCTGTTTTACATTATGGCAACCAATTGTGATGTCAGGAGCATCAGTCTCCTTTTGGGCGGTCTGGTTATGACCATTGTGGCAGCAGTGCAGACGGGAGTGGGCGGAATCGGAGCAATTTGTTCGTTCCTACTTTTATTTGTAGCAGGCTTTATGGTTTTGTGCGGAATGAACCTGATTATGGCGGCTATTAGTTTTAAATGGGTGGGGAATTCCAGAATTCCGGAAATCTTTGACAGTGTGAGTAATTTTGGGAAATATCCCTTATTTATTTTTCCGCAAGCAGTTCGTATTTTTGCGGTGTTTATGATTCCGGTGGCCATGATAGGCTTTTTCCCGGCATCTGCATTGTTGGGCAGATTAGAACCATGGGCGTATTTTTCTCTTATACCCTGTGCGTTGTTCCTTTGTTTCGGAATCTGGCTTTACAATAAGATGATTTTATTATATGAGGGAGTGGGAGGTTGAAAATGTCCATTATACATGTTGAGAATTTAGTAAAATCTTATACTACATATAAACGAGGCAGTGGTTTTGCGGAAAGTGTGAAAAGTTTCTTTAAGCGAAAAAAAGTGGAAGTCCATGCCGTGAATGATATTTCCTTTGAGATTGAAAAGGGTAGTATTTGCGGTATTTTAGGTCCAAACGGTGCCGGTAAGTCCACTACTATAAAGATGCTTTGCGGAGCATTATATCCTACAAGCGGCAAGATTGATGTTATGGGCTATTCACCTGCAAAAGACCGGGTGAAGTATGTGAAAAGAATCGGGGCAGTGTTTGGTCAAAAGTCTCAGCTGATTTGGGACATTCCGCCCATAGACAGTTTTGCTATGAATAAGGCGATTTATGATATTAATGATGCAGATTACGAAAAGCGATTGAAAGAAATGACGGAGTTGTTTGATATCGGCGAGGTAATTCATAAGCCTACCCGTGTGTTGTCTTTGGGAGAGAGAATGAAATGCGAGTTTGTTATGGCCATGTTGCATCAGCCGGAAATTGTTTTTCTGGATGAACCTACCATTGGTTTGGATGTCATTGCAAAAACAAAAATCAGAGAGGTAATTGCCGAGATGAACCGTCAGGGTACCACATTTATTTTGACAACCCATGACTTGGAGGATGTGGAACAATTGGCACACAAGGTAATCATTATTAACCATGGAGAAAAGGTTTTTGATGACAGCCTGCAAAATTTGAAATCTACGTTGGGAAATAAGAAGATTATTACATTGACATTTGCAGAACCATATGAGGATGGTACCCTGGGTGGTATGAAGGTAATACATGAAGACAATCCCCACAAGGTATCATTGGAAGTGGATTTGGACAAACAGAGTATGAAGGATTTTCTCAGTAACTTAAATGAAACCGTAAGTTTTCTGGATATTTCTATTAAGGAATTGCCCATGGACATGATTATTACCAGAATTTATAATGAGGGATAGAAAGAGCCTAAAGAACGGAAAAGTCTGATGTTTTAGAGGCGAGTCTATGACCGAAAAAGAATTGCTGAAATATGTAAAAAACTCTTGACTCTGCCCCTAGGGCACCCCTTAGGGTGTACTTAGGGGCAGGTGTGATTAAAAAGCATCAGCCGAGTGAAGCGAACCTACATGTCGCATATGCACAAGGAGGAGTATCATGGATAAAAAGATGACATCGGGAGAAATTGCCAAGAAGACAGGGGTTTCCCAGAAGGCAATACGTTTATATGACGAAAAGGGGCTACTCAAGCCCACGGATTATTCCGAAGGAAACTACAGATTGTATGACAAGGAAGCCTTGGCGGTGTTAGAAAAGATCATTGCTCTGAAGCAAATTGGATTCTCCTTGGAGGAAATACATCAGAATCTGGCAGAGGATAGTGATGTAGATATTACGGAGACTTTGAATCGCCAGCTGGATATCCTCATAGGCAAAAAGTACGAAATTGAAAAGGCGATTGCCAGCATCAATAGCGTGTTGGTGCGTGAGAGTGAGCCCGATTGGGATAATGTGGCAGATATTGTGAAGATGATGCAGATAGACCAAGACGCTGATAAATATCATTACAATGCGTTGAAACACCATGATTCCCCGGAAGACTGGTATGTGATGATTTATAAGAATTTGGGATTGCAGGCAAATACGAAGGTGCTGGATTTGGGCTGCGGTTATGCCAAGCTTTGGAGAAATAATTGGAACACCATACCGGAGAATGTGCAGATTGATGGTTATGATTTGCATGGTAGCTGGGCAGATGATTTTGAGAAGTACCTTGCAGAGAATAAAGGTACCCTGGCAGAGGGAACTACCATAAACTTATATTTTGAGGACGTAGAAGAGCAGGAAACCTGGGAGAAAATTGCAAGAAGAGAACCTTACGATATGGTCATTGCTCACTATTTAACCGGTTTTTTGAAGGAGCCTGAATTACTTTTGGCACGGGTGGCAGATGCTTTGGCACCCGGGGGAATGTTTTCTGTCAATGTGTCCGGTGCAAGCAGGGAACACACTTTTTGGCAGGAGATTTTTGTGAAACTGCAGTTAAAGACGGACTTTATGAGGGCGAGTGAGGATAGGAGCCGCAAACAGCTGGAAAGATTCCGGACAACCGCTGAGAAGTATTTCGGCAAGGTGGAAAATACTATCATTGACAACCGGATGCGCTATGAGGATGCGGACGAATTGTTTGGCCGTCTGTTGGACAGATACCCGGAGAATAAAAAGTATCTGACGGACAAGGAGCGGGTAATTAAGGAATATTTTGTGAAGGAAATCAAGGAGCAGGGAGCCATCGTGGTGCCCACCAGCAGTGATTTCCAACATTGTTTTAAATAGGAGGAAGAGATTATGATTATAGATTGTTATGATATCGAGACAGAACCTATTATCAATGCGAGTGATTTTTATGGGGAACCAAAGCACTTGGTTGATGTATGCCTTATTCTTTATTCATGGGAAATTCAAGAGCATTTATTGAACACGTTTAAATGTGAGAAAATAGGGGAATTGGGAGTTTGTAACGGGAAGATACCTATTTACAAAATAAACTACAAGGGAAAAGATGTGGCGTTCTATTTAACAGGAATCGGCTCGGCAGTTGCATCCTGTTTGTGTTATGAGACGAGCTGGGTAATCGGTGCCAAGAAATTTGTTATGTTCGGTTCCTGTGGAAGCTTGGACCGAGAAAAGACCAATGGAAAGTTCATTGTTCCCACGGAAAGTTATCGCGGAGAAGGTTGCTCTTACTACTATGCGCCGCCTGCTGATTACATAGAAATTAAGAATGCTAATAAGTTGTCTGCTATTTTTGCGGAATTGGATGTTCCCCATGTGCTTGGAAGAAACTGGAGTACAGACTCTATGATGAGGGAAACTAAGGGACTTGTGGCCAAGAGAAAAGAAGAGGGCTGTATCTCGGTGGAAATGGAGCTTGCGGGTGTGCAGGCTGTGTGTGATTTCTATGATTTGGAATTGTATGACTTTCTGGAAGCCGGAGATGTATTGGAAGAAAGCGGCTATGAGGTGGAAGGACTTCATGGTGCGAATCATAACTTGAGCAAGTTGTATATCGGTTTAGAGGTAGCATTGCGGGTGTAAAAGCGAAATGACAGAAGTATTGGTTTAAAGGGAGCGATTAACTGATGGAAATTAAGCAGAATTATATAAAGTGGATCAGAAGTAAAGTAGGGCATGAAAAAATCATACTCATCTTTGCAGGCGGTTGCATTTTTAATGAGAAGGGTGAGGTGTTATTACAAAGGCGCGGAGATACTAATAAATGGGGATTTCCGGGCGGTGCCATTGAGCTTGGAGAAACTCCGGAAATGGCCGCAATCAGAGAGGCAAAAGAAGAAACCGGACTGGATGTAGAAGTGGGCAAGTTAATCGGAATTTATACAGATTGCAATATGGAATATGCCAGCGGTGATAAGGCGCAAAGCATTGTAATTGCGTATGAATTGAAGGCTTTAGGCGGTGAATTATTCTGTGACAAGGAAGAAACTTTGGCACTCAAGTATTTTCCCTTAGATAATATGCCGGAACTGTTTTGCAAACAGCATGAAGAGCTTTTGGCGGATATTAGAAAAGAGAAGGCTGGTAATTAGGTTTTTATAGTCGGGAAGAAGACAGAGGGACAGGGACGAGATAGGCGCGATTGGATTATACTCGGAACTAAAAACACGAGCAGAACGAATAGATGAAATAAACGAGAAGTTGTTGGAATTTTACTAAGTGGAGGTTGTGATGAGCATAACATTAATAAGACCAACTTTGGAGTGGAAAGAAAAAGCATTAGAGTATAGAGCTGAGCATTTTAATCATGGAGAAATGATTATCAATGGGAGTGAATTGCTGGATAAGACGGATTCCTATGAAGAGTGGCTAAAAAGTGTAATAGATAATGTATCGCAGGATACAGTGAATCCTAATTGGGTTGTGACGGACACCTTTTTTGCTGTTGATGAAAATGAAAGGATTGTGGGTATTATTGATTTAAGACATACCTTGAATGACTTTTTAAAGGATTTCGGAAACAGTGGTTATAGTGTCAGACCTTCAGAAAGAAGAAAAGGCTACGCCACGGAGATGTTAAGACAGGTTCTGCAGGTTGCGAAGCAGGCAGGGTTGCGAGAGGTGCACCTTTCTGTGGAAAGAAATAATGAACCTTCTGTGAAAACAATTGTCAAGAATGGTGGTACATACGAGCGCAGTTTTGAATTTGAGGGAGAAGAGGCGGATATTTACAGAATTGTTTTGTAAGATATGATGGTGAACAATGAAGGAAAGAGATGTAGACATGAGCAATCAGATATACAATTTAAGAAACATCACAGAGCAGGACTATGACTTTATTTATCAGGTGAAAAAGGATGCTTATAAAAAATACGTTGAGGAAAATTTCGGAGAATGGAAAGAAGAATTGCAGAAGCAGTTTTTCAAAGCGTTTATTGAGAAATATAAAGAGGGGGCACGTATTATCACCTTCCAAGGAAAAGATATAGGATTCTATAATAGTTGTGAAAATGATTATGTATATGAAATCGGCAATATCTGTATTATTTCAGAATATCAAAACCAGGGAATCGGCACGGCGATTTTGCAGGATATCATAAAAGAGCATGCAGATAAGAAAATTCATCTGCAGTATTTCAAACAAAACCCGGTGGGCAGATTATATGAGAGGTTAGGATTTGAACAGTGTGGTGAGACTCCATATCATTATCAGATGAAGAAGTAAGGTAAGGAGTGACTGGCGTGAAAAAGTATATTACAAGCAGTTTTTGTGATATGCATGGAGGGAAACGAAAATGGGCTTAAAAATGAACGAACCCACAAAGGTAAAAGAACAATATCAGAAATCAGACAATTTAAAAACCAGAATATCCATTCATGATAAGTATTCCACAAATAAGATGGGGCTTGGTAACTGGTATTTTACAATTTTCGAAATTCAGGACGGTATGAAGATTTTGGAGCTGGGGTGCGGTACGGGGTCTATGTGGGTAGACCACAAGGAGGTCATTGGCAAATGTTCCAGGGCGGTATTTTCGGATTTGTCGGAGGGCATGCTTGCAGAGGCAAAGAAGAATATTGGTGAAGCTCCAAATGTGGAGTATCAATTAATTGATATTCAGGAAATTCCCTTTGAGGATGAGTACTTTGATGTAGTAATTGCTAATTATATGTTGTATCATGTACCTAATATTGATAAAGCAGTTTCAGAGGTTCGCAGGGTGCTGAAAAAAGGTGGGCATTTTTATGCCGGAACCACGGGTGAGAACGGCATCATGGAGACCATTGCAAAATTATTGGGATTAGATTTGGTTTATGTGAATACATTCTCGCTGGAAAATGGTGAGGAACAATTGGCACCATATTTTTCTGAGATTGAAATAGAAAGATATAGGGATTCCTTAGAGGTTACCAATATTGATGATTTGATGGAGTATATTTATTCGGGCATTACGTTTAAGAATGCATGTAAAATGTCTCCGGATGAAGTGAAAAATCGGTTGCTTGATTGTATGGAAGACGGTGTTTTGAGATTGCCCAAAGATCCGGGCGTGTTTGTTGCCGTGAAGTGAGGAAAGATGTCGGTTCAGAAAGGAGTCGGTCATTGATGGATTGTATTTTTTGTAAGATTGCAAGTGGAGAAAAGTCTTGTTTAAGAGTGTATGAAGATGAGTTGGTTGTGGCATTTATGGATATTGACCCTATAAATGAAGGCCATGTTTTGCTGATTCCCAAAATACATTATCTTGATGTGGATGAAATGCCGGATGAAGTTCTTTCCCACCTGATGATCGTGTCAAAGAAAATTGTATCATCCTTGAAGAAAATCTATAACCCTAACGGATATAGCATTATGCAAAATGGTGGGGAGTTTAATGACGTAGGCCATTATCATTTACATATTTTCCCCAGATACAAGGGAGATGGGTTTGGCTGGACTTACGGGGAAGAACCTAAAAAAATAAATGAGGAAATCGCAAAAAGGATTGGAGAAGAATTATGATAAAACCGAAAAGATTACAAAAAGGAGATAAAGTAGCGATTGTTTCCTTGTCAAGGGGAATGCTTGGGGAGAGTATGTTTATTCACAAGTATGAAATCGCCAAGAAGCGGCTGGAAGAAGAATACGGATTAAAAGTGGTTGCTATGCCAAATGCTTTAAAGGGGATGGATTATTTGTATGAGCATCCTGAGGCAAGGGCACAGGATTTGATGGATGCCTTTAAAGACCCGGAAATCAAGGCGATTTTTAATGCTATTGGTGGCGATGATACAATCAGACTTTTGCCCTATATTGATTTTGATGTTTTGAGGGAGAATCCTAAGATTTTCACAGGTTTTTCAGATACCACCACCAATCATTTCATGATGTATAAGGCGGGATTGGTGTCTTATTACGGACTGTCGGTTATGAATAATATTGCGGAGTATGTTGCTATTAATGAATATACCAAGGAGGCCATGGAAAAGACGCTGTTTGAACCTCAGGAGAAGTTTGAAATTAAGTGTAGTGATTTCTGTAGCTATGAAACGGAAAAGGTGTGGTGGATGGAGGAGAATATAAATCAGCCTACACCACGTCATCCCAATACCGGCTATGAAATTTTGCAAGGTGGCGGGAAGGTGACCGGAGAGCTGCTGGGTGGATGTATTGAGGTATTCTTAGATTTGTTGGGTACGTCCTTGTGGCCGTCGGTTGAGGAATGGAAGGATAAGCTTTTGTTGATAGAGACCAGCCAGGTAGATATGCCGGAAATGGTGTTAACATGGTTTTTGCGAAATTTACATGCGCAAGGTATCCTGCATGTGCTGAAAGGTATTGTGGTAGGAAAGCCTGCAGTGGAAGATAAGATGGAGACCTACAAAGAAGTATATAAGCAGGTGATTGGATTTGAGGCCGGCTTGCCGGATTTACCTATTCTGTATAATGTGAATGTAGGACATTCTTATCCTATAGGGGTGTTCCCTTTAGGCCTATCCTACGAGATTGATTGTGATAAGAAGACCTTTACTTTACTGGAGAAGGCGACGGAGTAGTTAGGAAAATGCATGCCGGGTGATGAGGGAGAGAATGAGAAGTGGCATGTAGTAGTTAAGGAGGAAAAATTTATGATTATCGATGACATATACTTTAATTTAAAGGACGGCCGAAAGGCCTTGCTTTGCAGTCCTAAGGAAGAGCATGCGGAAAGTACTTTGGAGTATCTTAAGATTTCGGCTGCTGAGACTGAGTTTATTTTGAGATACCCTGAGGAGTGTGGGAAGTATACTTTGGAGAGCGAGAAGAAGCTTTTCGAGCAAAGAAATGAGTCTCCCAATGAAGCCATGATTATGTGTATAGTAGATGGCAGGGTAGTGGGAAATTGTGCAATTAATTTTCGCACCAATCTGAAAACAAAGCATAGAGCCGGTGTGGCCATTGCCCTCATTAGCGAGTTTTGGAATCAGGGCATCGGGACGAAAATGTTTGAGGAGATGATTCGTCTGGCTGAGGAGAGAGGCGACATTTTGCAGTTGGAACTTGATTTTGCAGAGGGCAATTCCAGAGCCAGAGCCTTGTATGAAAAGATGGGATTTCGAATTACCGGTGTGAAGCCGGATGCACTGCGTTTAAAGGACGGTACTCTTTTGAAGGAGTATATGATGGTGCGGAAAATGTAGAAATCCGGGAAAAGACCGAGGTTAGTGCAGTGGGACTGGCAGAAAAAGTGAGAGCCCACCGGTTGAGGAGAGAGGTGTAAATATGAGTGAGCGAATTAACATAGTAAAATCCTTTTATGAGGAAGTGGACGAAGAACAGCGACTGGAGAAAAGTCGCCATGGACAATTGGAGTTTAGAACCACCATGGAGTATATTCATCGAATGGTAGCGGACGGCGCGAAGATTCTGGAGGTGGGAGCCGGCACCGGCAGGTATTCCATTGCTCTTGCCAAGGAAGGGTACGGCGTAACGGCAATTGAACTTTTAGAAAATAACTTGGCAGTATTAAAGAAAAAAGCGCAAGGTATGGAGAACCTGCAGGCTTTTCAGGGAGATGCTTTGGATTTAAGCAGATGGGAAGATGATTCTTTCGACTTGACTCTGGTGCTGGGGCCCATGTATCACCTGTATGAGAAGGAACAGGTGCATAAGGCTATTGACGAAGCAATCCGGGTAACGAAGAAAGATGGTGTGATTTTCTTTGCGTTCCTGTCTGTACATGCAATTCTTTTCAATAACTATTTGAAAGAGAATTTGCAGGAGGGAATAGAAGAAAACTTTACAGATGCCTACGAAATAAGACATTTTGAGGAGCAGCTGTTTACCGGATACGATATTGTTGAGTTTGAGGAACTGTTTGCAGAGAAGGAGATAGAGTACATATCTACTGTGGCGGCGGACACAATCCTGGAGCTGGCGAGAAAGCGGACGGATTTTGTGATGTCTGATGAGGACTTCGAGGCATTTGCCAAGTATCATTTGGCGTTTTGTGAGAAAAGAGAACTTCTGGGCGCTTCCAGTCATTTGTTGTATATGTGCAGGAAGAAATAGTGAGGTCACGAATTGCCCGAGGGAAGATGTTGGGGGAAGAGACTCCGAAAAAGTAAAAAGGCTGTCAGACACGGTTTTGTGCTTGACAGTCTAAAGTTTATCCTAGAAATCCTAAATGCTCTAATAAAATTTTACATCCCATGAGAATGAGGATGATTCCGCCGGCAAATTCTGCTTTGGATTTGTAGCGGCATCCGAAGATGTTGCCGATCTTTACACCCAAGGAAGAAAGGGTAAAGGTGATGACACCGATGAAGAGAACCGCCGGTAGGATTTGTACTTTTAAGAATGCGAAAGTCACACCCACAGCCAAAGCGTCAATACTGGTGGCAAGAGCCAGAACCAACATTTCCTTAAAGGCCAGGGAATCGCTTGCGTGTTCTTCTTCTTTGGATAGAGCCTCTTTTATCATATTTGCTCCGATAATAAACAATAACACGAAGGCAATCCAATGGTCGATATTGGTAATATAGCTTTCAAATTGGGTGCCTAACAGATATCCGATAGCAGGCATGAGTGCCTGAAAACCGCCGAACCAAAGTCCTACGATAAGGGCTTTTTTAATTGTGATTTTTTGCATGGCCAGACCTTTGCAAATGGACACGGCAAAGGCATCCATGGAAAGCCCTACGGCAATGATAAATAAGCTGAAAAGACTCATAAGTATTCCTCCGATGTTTGAACATAATAGCGCAGATGGGAAGATTTGTCAATGGGGAAGAAAGTGCATGAGGAAGAAAATGCCTGGGGCAAGTACGTGGAGAAGAAAGTAGGTGGGGAAGAAAGTAGGTGGGGAAGAAATAAGAGAGAATGGTTGAAAAAGTTGTGGGAGTTACGGAATGAAATAATAGCAAAAGGGAGGGTGACACGAGTGTCATTACCGGGTGTACGTAGACAGAAAAAAGATTGTACGTTTACTCCGTATTTTTCATTCATTTTTTGAGATGACAAAAAACGGAGCTAAAAGAGGAGATGTCAAGATACTCCGTATGAAGCCGAAAAAAGACAGGAATTTAGGGGAGGCTTCGTTGCGAGAGAATGTTTGGGAGATTTCGTTGTTTTTGAATTAAGTTTATATAATAATGTAGTATGAAATTTAAATGTGTGTCTGCTCTGAATGAACGGAAGCGGTAAACAGGAGAATATACAGAAGGGACAAGTCAGCAAAAGACGTGTAAATACAAGGCTTGAGAAAGTATCATCATATATGCTAGTATGAGGTTAGGAAAAATGGAAAGAATGAGAGATGTAGTATGAAAATCTAAGAAAAAGAATGTGAGAGACAGAGTGGAAATATTGGAAATTATAAAAAAATCATGGAGGCGAAAAATGAAGGAAACTTTGCAGAAATTTAAAGAGTACTTAGAGGAGCTGGGGTATTATGAGCATGTGGTGACACAGCTTCAGTGGGACTTGCAGACCCAGACACCCAAGAAAGGGTATGAGAAAAAGATAGAGGTAATGACTCATTTTTCAACGGAAGCTTTTAAGATGCAGACATCAGAAGAATACGGACAGATGTTGAATGCCTTGTCGGAGGCGGAAGTGTTTGAACAACTGGACGATGGCATGCGGGTGACCGTAAAGCGCAGAAAGAAAAGCTTTGAGGAAGACAAGCGGATTCCTCAGGATTTCTATGAGGAAATGGTGCGTGCCAATGCCCATTCCGAAAAGGCATGGGAAGAAGCTAAAGAAGCGGATGATTTCAGTATTTTTGAGCCTCACTTGCAGAAGATGATTGATTATAGTAAGCAATTAGTAGGGTATACCAAGCCGGATAAGGACGTGTATGATGCCATGCTAGATATGTATGAGGAAGGCATGGACAGTGAAACCGTGGACAGATTATTTACGGAATTGAAAGAGGGGCTGGTTAGTCTCCTTAAGAGAATAGCGGGTAAGCCTGAGCCGGACAACAATCAGTTTAAAGATAAGTATGATGTGAATAAGCAAAGAGAGTGGAGTAAGTTTCTGTTGGAATACATTGGTTTTGATATGGATGCGGGAGTCATGAGTGAAAGTGCACATCCTTTTACCACGGGCTTCGGTCCTAAAGATGTGCGTGTAACCAATCATTACCGGGAAGAAGAACCCATTGATGCTATGTACAGTATGATTCATGAAGGCGGTCACGGTATTTTTGAACAGGGCGTGGATGCATGTTATGAAGGTACTGATGTGGAGAAAATCGGGTTCTTGGGACTGCATGAAAGTCAGTCGCGTTTTTATGAGAATATTCTAGGCAGAAACATTAATTTCTGGAAACCGATTTATGAGAAATTAGGCGAATACATGCCTAAGTTTAAAGAAATCAGCTTGGAAGATTTTTATCGGGAAATTAATCACGTGGTGCCCAGCTGCATCCGTACCATGGCGGATGAGGTCACCTACAGTTTGCACATTATTTTGCGCTATGAACTGGAAAAGGCCATTTTCCGTGAGGGTGTCAGCGTCAAGGAATTGCCGCAGCTGTGGATGGATAAGATGGAGGAACTGATCGGTGTGCGTCCGAAAAGCGATAAGGACGGTATTTTGCAGGACATTCATTGGGCAGGAGGCTCTTTTGGATATTTTCCTACTTATGCGCTGGGAAATATTTATGATGGCATGTTTTTAGAGGCTCTGGAGGCAGAGCTGGGAGATGTGGACACTATTTTAGCAGAAGGAAGAGTGAAAGACATCACCAAGTGGTTGCATGAAAAGATTCATAAATACGGTTCCCTTCGTACCTCCAAGGAAGTAATCGAAAAAGTGTGCGGCAAGGAAATTAGTGCAAAGCCGATTTTAAAGTACTTTGAAGAGAAGTATGCAAAGTTGTATGAGTTGAATTAGGTGGATGTTATAGTGGGAACCTCCTGACAAATTACTCCCGGTGAAGACTGTTGGAATACGTCAGCACTTAGAATTTTCGAGTGTTATACGAAGAAAATTCTTTAGTACTGCTACGTATTCCACCAAGCGAGAGCGTGTCTGAACGGGAGGTGTTTGGAGTTTAGTGACCGGGGTGTTCTGTTATGTCTGTTTATAAAAAATTTAGAATAATGCTCTTGACTTGCGCATTCTATGTGTTATAGTAGTCATAGAACAAGCAAACAAAGAGGAGTAAGGAGGAGTGCATATGAATATTTCTAAGTTTACACAGAAATCTATGGAGGCAGTGGAGAATTGCCAGAAACTTGCTTATGAATATGGCAATCAGGAGATTGAACAAGAGCACCTTCTTTATAGCTTATTGACTATAGAGGACAGCTTGATATTAAAGTTGATTGAGAGAATGGACATTCATAAGGAACATTTCCTAAATCGTGTGGAGCAGGCGCTGAATGCCCGTACTAAGGTGCAAGGCGGTCAGATGCTTGTAGGGCAGCATTTGAATAAAGTACTGGTGAGTGCAGAAGATGAGGCTAAGCGTCTGGGGGATGAGTATGTTTCTGTAGAACATTTATTTTTGACAATGCTAAAGTATCCCAGCAAAGAGGTAAGCGCTTTGTGGAAGGAGTACGGCATTACTACGGAACGTTTCTTACAGGCTCTGTCTACGGTGCGAGGTAATCAGAGAGTGACCAGTGACAATCCGGAGGCTACCTACGATACTTTGGAAAAATATGGTCAGGAGTTGGTGGAGAAGGCCAGAAATCAGAAGCTGGATCCGGTAATCGGCAGAGATAGCGAGATTCGTAATATCATTCGTATTTTATCCAGAAAGACCAAGAATAATCCGGTGCTTATCGGTGAGCCGGGTGTAGGTAAAACCGCAGTAGTGGAAGGACTTGCCCAGCGAATTGTAAGGGGCGATGTGCCTCAGGGATTAAAGGACAAGAAGATTTTTGCACTGGATATGGGTGCATTGGTGGCCGGTGCTAAGTATCGCGGAGAGTTTGAAGAGCGTCTGAAGGCGGTGCTTGAGGATGTGAAGAATTCGGACGGTCAGATTATTTTGTTTATTGATGAGTTGCATACTATCGTAGGTGCCGGTAAGACGGACGGTGCGCTGGATGCAGGCAATATGCTCAAGCCCATGCTTGCCAGAGGAGAATTGCATTGTATCGGTGCTACCACTTTGGATGAGTATCGCCAGTATATTGAAAAGGATCAGGCCCTGGAACGCCGTTTCCAACCGGTTATGGTAGCAGAACCGACAGTGGAGGATACCATTTCTATTTTGCGAGGTTTAAAGGAACGCTATGAGGTGTACCATGGTGTGAAGATTATGGACAATGCGTTGGTTAGCGCAGCCACACTTTCTCATCGCTATATTTCCGACAGATTCCTGCCGGATAAGGCCATTGATTTGGTGGATGAGGCCTGTGCACTGATTAAGACTGAGATGGACAGTATGCCTACGGAGCTGGATGAACTGCAGCGTAAGTGCATGCAAATGGAGATAGAGGAAGCGGCGTTGAAAAAAGAAGATGACCGCATCAGCAAGGAACGTCTGGAGAATTTGCAGAAAGAATTGGCAGAGTTAAAGGATGAGTTCAATACTCGTAAGGCCCAGTGGGATAACGAGAAGAAGTCGGTAGAGAATCTTTCCAAACTGCGTGAACAGATTGATGAGGTGAATAATCAGATTCAGATTGCCCAGCGTGAGGGCGATTTGGAGAAGGCAGCACAGTTAAGCTACGGTACTTTGCCGGAACTGAAGAAACAATTGGAAACTGAGGAAAACCGAGTGAATGAGGAGGAATTTTCTTTGGTAAGGGAGAAGGTGTCCGATGAGGAAATTGCCAGAATTATTTCCAGATGGACCGGTATTCCGGTGGCGAAGCTTACGGAAAGCGAGCGTCATAAAACCTTGCATTTAGACGAAGAACTCCATAAACGTGTCATTGGTCAGGAAGAGGGTGTGACCAAGGTGGCAGAGGCCATTATCCGTTCCAAGGCGGGTATTAAGGACCCTTCCAAGCCCATTGGTTCGTTCCTGTTCTTAGGTCCTACAGGTGTGGGTAAAACAGAGCTTGCCAAAAGTCTGGCGGCGACTCTGTTTGACGACGAAAACAATATGGTGCGTATTGATATGAGCGAGTATATGGAGAAATATTCCGTATCCAGACTGATTGGAGCACCTCCCGGATATGTGGGTTATGAAGAAGGCGGTCAGCTGACAGAAGCAGTCCGCAGAAAGCCTTACAGTGTGGTACTCTTTGATGAAATCGAGAAGGCACATCCGGATGTGTTCAATGTGCTGTTACAGGTGCTGGACGACGGACGTATTACGGATTCTCAGGGACGTACCGTAGATTTCAAAAATACGATTTTAATTATGACTTCCAATATCGGTGCCCATTACCTTTTGGAGGGCATTGAGGCGGACGGTACCATTTCTGCTGAAGCGGAAAGCTTGGTAATGAATGACTTGCGGGGTCATTTCAGACCGGAGTTTTTGAATCGTCTGGATGAAGTGATTTTGTTTAAACCCTTGACTAAGGGTGATATCGGCGGAATTATTAAGTTAATCATTGCTGAGTTAAATGACAGACTTGCGGACAGAGATTTGAGTATTGTGTTGAAAGAGGAGGCGGAGAGCTTCATCATAGAAGAGGCTTACGACCCGGTATATGGTGCAAGACCTTTGAAACGTTATATTCAAAAGCATGTGGAAACCCTTGCGGCCAAATTGATTCTGGCTGACAAAGTAAAGGGTGGAGATACCATTATGATACAAGTAAAAGACGGCGTGTTAGAAGCTGTTGTTAAATAATTAACTTAAATAACCCATTGCAAATTTACCTAATAAATGCTAAAATTTACTTAAATTATTAGCTAAACGGAGGGCGTTTGCAATGGGTATTTCTTTTTTAGAGAAGGAAAAGTTATTTAAACTGGACACACCGAATACTACATATGTGATGGGTATTGTAGGTTCAGAAGGTTTTTTGGGACATGCTTATTATGGAGAAAGAATCGAGGATGTACGCGGTGCGGATGCACTGATGCGTATTTATGAAAATCCTTTTACACCGGATACCAATGCCAGGGACAGACTGTCCTTTTTGGATTGTTTTCCTATGGAGTATTCTCCTAACGGAGTGGGCGATTTCAGAGAGAGCAGTATCCGTGTAAAGACAAAGAGCGGACACAGCGCAGTACTCTTAACCTATGTGTCCCATGAAATATATAAAGGAAAAGAGAAACCGGAGGGACTTCCGGCTACTTTTGGTGCAGAAGATGAGGTTACTACTTTAGCGATTACCTGTGAAGACAAGGCGATTGGACTTAAGGCGATTCTTCGATACAGTGTATTTGAAAAGGTAGATGCTATTGCCAGAAGTGTGGAAATTATCAATGCTTCAGAGGAAAGCATTATTTTGAATAAGGTCATGAGTGCCTGTCTGGACATGGATAACCGGGATTTTGATACCATTACCCTGCATGGTTCCTGGGCAAGAGAACGTCATATGGAGCGTAAGGCACTTGGTCATGGTAAGCATGGAGTGTCCAGCATCCGCGGAGAGGGCGGTCATCAGGATCATCAGTTCCTGGCACTTTTGGAGAAAACCGCTACACAGACGCAGGGCGATGTGTATGGTTTCCATTTGGTATATTCGGGGAATTTCCGCATGATGGCTGAGGTGAATCAGTTTAACAGCGTGCGTGTGCTGGGCGGTATTGAACCGGAAGGATTCAGCTGGGTACTGGAGCCGGGGGCGGCTTTCCATGCGCCGGAAATGATTCTCACCTATTCTGCAGAGGGTATCGGCGGTATGAGTCGGGCCTATCATGATTTGTACAGAAATCATTTAATCAGAAGCCCTTATAAGAATAAAAAGCGACCTATTTTGATTAACAACTGGGAAGCAACTTATTTTGATTTTAACGAAGAGAAGCTTTTGGACATTGCCAAAGAGGCATCCAAACTGGGCATTGAGATGCTGGTTATGGATGACGGCTGGTTTGGAAATCGTTTTGATGACAACAGAGCTTTGGGTGATTGGAAGGTAAATGAAGAGAAATTAAAGGGCGGATTAAAGAAGCTGGTGGACGGTGTGAATGCACTGGGCATGGAGTTTGGTATTTGGTTTGAGCCGGAGATGATTTCGCCGGAGTCTGAGTTGTATAAGGCACATCCCGATTGGGCAATCGCTATACCGGGCAGAATACCGGGACTTGCCAGAAATCAGTATGTTTTGGATATCAGTCGCAAGGAAGTGAGAGACCATATTTTAAGCATGATGTTCGATGTGCTTCACAGTGCGAATATTAAGTACGTGAAGTGGGATATGAACAGACCTTTGAGTGACTTGGGAAGTGCGTGTCTGGGCGCAGAGAATCAGGGTGAGTTATACCATAGATTCGTACTGGGTACCTATGAAATGCAGGAGAGACTTCTTGCAGAATTCCCGGATTTGCTTTTGGAAAACTGTTCCGGTGGCGGTGCACGTTTTGATCCGGGTATGTTATATTACAGTCCGCAGATTTGGTGCTCCGACGATACGGATGCTATTGAAAGATTGATGATTCAGGAAGGAACAAGTCTGATTTATCCTTTGTCCGCTATGGGTGCGCATGTGAGTGTGTGTCCGAACCATACTGTGGGCAGAAGCACACCTTTTGATACCAGAGGATATGTGGCACTTGCAGGTACTTTTGGATATGAGCTGGATATTACCAAGTTAAGCGATGAAGATAAGGCCATGGTGAAGCTTCAGACTGCCATGTATCACAGGTTTAATGATATTGTGCGGGAGGGCGATTACTACCGTATCGCTTCTTACGGAGAGAATCATTTGTATGACTGCTTCCAGGTGGTTAGCAAGAACAAGAAGCAGAGTCTGGTGTTCTATGTGCAGGTATTGAATGAGGCAAATATGCATTCCCGCATTTTGAGACTGCAGGGTTTGGATGAGACTGCTGTTTATAAAGTAAGTGAGCTGGATATGCATGTGGAGACTGCGGCGGATATGGTGAAAGATACCGGAAAAGCATGCAGCGGCGGACTTCTTATGAAGGCAGGTATGAATTTTGAACGTATGTGGGGAGATTTCAGGGCAAAGGTAATCTTCCTGGAGGCATAGGAGATAAAAGATGGCGAAGAGTGTGAGAATGGCAGATATTGCCAAGGAGCTGGGCGTCAGTACAGTGACGGTTTCCAAGGCTCTTTCCGACCAAAAGGGTGTTAGCGAAGAAATGCGTGAGAAGATTAAGGCGTTGGCGGTTCAGATGGGTTACAAATCCAATAGCAGTGCCGGAGAAAACGTACATCCAAGCTACAATATCGGTGTGTTGGTGCGGGAAACCTACATAGAGAAATATTCCTCCTTTTATTGGGAGTTTTATCAGAAAATTAATTTTAGTGCAGGAGAAGAAAATTGCTTTGTGCTCCTGGAGGTTTTAGGAACCGAAAGTGAATCGCAGCTTACTCTGCCTAAGCTGATACAGGAAAACAAAATTGACGGACTGATGATTTTGGGCCAGTTGACTACGGAGTATCTGGAAATGCTGCAGGCGAATACCAATGTGCCCAGAGTTTATATGGACTTCTATGACAGACGGGTGCAGGCGGACAGTGTCATCAGCAACAGTTTTTATGGTACCTACCACATGACGGACTATTTGTTTGATATGGGCCATGTGGAAATCGGTTATGTGGGTACTTTGCTTGCTACGGAGAGTATTACGGACAGGTATTTAGGCTACTACAAGGCAGTTATGGAGCATGGCAAGGAGCCTTGTAAGGATTGGGTAATTGCCGACAGAGAGTCCCATGTGCAAATTTATGAGAAATTGGAACTGCCCAAGAAATTGCCCACTGCTTTTGTGTGTAACAGCGATTTGGCGGCAAGTAAACTAATCAGAGCATTAAAGGAAAAAGGGTATCGTGTACCGGAGGATATTTCTGTAGTAGGGTATGATGACTATTTATATCCCGGTCTGTGTGATATTGGGATTACAACCTATTCCGTGAATATGGAGAAAATGTCACAGGTAGGGATGGAAATGCTCTTAGAGCGTATGGCGGGGAGTGAACATCCTTATACCATGCAGGTAGTTGAAGGAATGTTTTTGAAACGTGACAGTGTGCGGGAAATTTAAAATAGAAAAAGGAAAGAGCAGGAAAAGAAAATGA
Source organism: Acetatifactor sp. (assembly GCA_045590095.1). Classification (GTDB taxonomy): domain Bacteria; phylum Bacillota; class Clostridia; order Lachnospirales; family Lachnospiraceae; genus Acetatifactor. The sequence goes on from JAZNQI010000075.1 coordinate 22,349, forward strand.
GTATAGCAACAGAAATGAAGAAGCATTTACAGGAAGTGATTTTGCCTTTTTGGAAGAACTTAAAGGATGATGAGTTCGGTGGATATTATGGATTTATGGACACGGAACTGAATTTGAATAAGAAGGCGGTAAAGGGCTGTATCTTAAACAGCCGTATTTTGTGGTTTTTCTCCAATGCATGGGCGGTATTAGGAGATGATAGTTTGAAGGAATATGCGGACCATGCCTATGAATTCATGAAAAAGTATTGCTATGACGAGGAAAGAGGTGGCGTATATTGGTCCGTAACCTACGACGGCAAGCCGGAGGATACCACCAAGCATACTTATAATCAGGCATTTGCCATTTATGCGCTTTCTTCTTACTACGATGTATCCGGCAATGAAGAGGCACTCGCTTTGGCAAGAAAGCTTCGTGATGTGGTGGAAGAGAAGTGCTTTGATGAAGTAGGTTACAAAGAAGCTTTGGATATTAACTTTGCACCGGCGGAGAATGATAAGCTTTCCGAAAACGGTGTTATGGCGGACAGAACCATGAATACACTCTTGCATGTATTTGAGGCTTATACCGAGCTTTATCGTGTGACCAAGGATGAAATTGCGGCAACTAAGCTTCGTTGGATGATGGATTTGGTGGCAGAGAAGATTTATAATCCTGCTTTGCATCGTCAGGAGGTATTTTTTGACAACAATTATACCAGCTTGATTGATTTACATTCTTACGGACATGATATTGAGACTGCATGGCTGGTGGACAGAGGTGCACAGGTGCTGGGAGACGAGGCGTATATTGCCAAGATGGCGCCTATTACCGCTGATTTGGAACAGCAGGTTTATAAGCTGGCGTATAGCGAGAATTCCTTCAAGAATGAGTGCGAGCGCGGCGTGGATGATGAAAGACGTGTATGGTGGGTACAGGCAGAGGCTGTGGTAGGCTTCTATAACGGCTGGCAGAAAGATAATTCGAGGACGCATTATTTGGAAGCGGCAGAGACTATTTGGCAGTTTATTCAGGACAAGGTAGTGGATAAGAGAGAGGGCAGTGAGTGGTTTTCTGAAGTGGATGTAACCGGAAAACCATACATGCATAAGCCCATCTTAGAACCTTGGAAATGCCCGTATCATAACGGACGTATGTGTTTGGAAATGATTAAGAGAGCAAATTAAGAGACGAAGATTTTGATTAATGAATAAATGAGTGCAGGAGCACGGAAAGAGGGTACAATGATTCATCCGAAATATTATGAAGAACTGGCAAAGCAGGAAGAATTGATTGCCAGAAAGAACGAAGTGGATACTACATTTTATAATGGTTTATTTGATAGATACAAATATCCGGTAATTACCAGAGATCATGCACCGATTTTTTGGAGATATGATGTGAATGAGGAGACTAATCCTTACTTTATGGAACGTTTGGGCATTAACGCAACCATGAACTCAGGAGCTATCGAATTGGATGGCAAGTACTATATGGTGGTGCGTGTGGAGGGAAATGACCGTAAGAGTTTCTTTGCGGTAGCAGAATCCGATACCGGAGTGGATGGATTTCGCTTCTGGGATTATCCTATTCTTTTAGAGGATACTTGTCCTGAAGAAACCAATGTATATGATATGCGTTTGACCAAGCATGAGGATGGGTATATTTATGGTGTGTTCTGCTCAGAGAGTAAAGATACTACCGTAAACGATCTTTCTGCAGCAGTGGCAGCGGCAGGAATTGTGAGAACAAAGGATTTGAAGACGTGGGAAAGACTCCCTAATTTGAAGACATTAAATTCTCCGCAACAGAGAAATGTAGTACTTCATCCGGAGTTTGTAAACGGTAAATATGCTTTTTATACCAGACCTATGGATGATTTTATTGAGACCGGTTCCGGCGGAGGTATAGGTTTTGGTCTCTGCGATGATATCACTAATGCGGTAATTGATGAGGAGATTATTACCAGCCAGAGAAAGTATCATACCATTACCGAAGTAAAAAATGGTGCAGGAGCAGTGCCGATTAAGACTGACAAGGGCTGGATTCATATTGCACATGGTGTACGTAATACGGCAGCAGGATTGCGCTATGTAATTTATGCATTTGCTACTTCTTTGGAGAATCCGGCGGAGGTTATCGCAGAACCTTCGGGCTTGTTGATTGGTCCCAGAGGCGCAGAACGAGTGGGAGATGTATCCAATGTAGTGTTTACCAATGGTGCTATTGTGACAGAGGAAGGAAAGGTATTTATTTACTATGCATCCAGCGACACCAGAATGCATGTGGCCACCACTACCATTGAGAAATTAGTAGATTACGTGTTTAATACTCCGGAGGATCCTTTGCGTAGCGTGGAATGTGTAGCACAAAGATGCGAACTGATTCAGAAGAATTTGGAGCTGTTAAGAGGATAGACAGACATAAATTAAGAATAAGAAGTATATGTGGGATTTAGCAGAGAGCATTGGTGAGGGAAATATGGATATTTTAGAAAAATATGCAGGTGCAGGCGAAAAGACGGTTTTGCCCGGCACAGAGAATTTACAATATAGCGGTCGAATGGATTTCGATTACGAGGGAGGATCGCTGTGGGTATATCCTTGTAGTTATGTGAAACTGCGCTTTAAAGGGAAGTGTATTAAGGCAGTTATGACCAATCAAAGAAGCTATTGGCAGAGTGAAATGGGTTGGATTTTGGATGGTAAAGAAGGCCGTGCTGTGTTACGGGACGAGGGTGAGACTGTATTTACCATAGGAGAAGATTTAGGAGACGGAGAACACGAACTTTGCTTATATAAACGAATGGATGCCTGTCACAGAGTGGTGTTTCACGGGTTTGTTGTTGCGGAAGATTTTGTCCTTTTGAAGCCGAACGCAAAACCTGCCAGAAGAATAGAAGTATTTGGTGATTCTGTATCGGCCGGAGAGGTTTCAGAGGCTGTTGACTATTGTGGTCAATCAGATCCGGAGCATAACGGAGAGTATTCTAACAGTTATTATTCGTATGCATGGCTGACGGCCCGGGCACTTGGAGCGGAACTTCATGATATTGCCCAGGGTGGCGTGGCGCTTATGGATAATACAGGATATTATAATATGCCGGATACCAAGGGAATGGAATGGATCTACGACAAAATCCAGTACCAGCCTGAAGAGGGAGGAAACAAGCTTTGGGATTTTTCTAAGTACATTCCGCATGTAGTGATTTTGGCGTTTGGACAAAACGACAATCACCCGGAAGATATTATGCAAGACTTTGACGGTGAAAAGGCAAAACAGTGGAGAGCACGTTACGGAGCGTTTGTAGAGAAAATACGTACACTGTATCCCAAGGCGCATATTATTTGTAAGACGACCATACTATGTCACGATTTCAGTTGGGACAGAGCTATCGAAACCGTGGTGGATGAATTACAGGATGAACAGGTGCATTATTTCAAGTATTCCAACAACAGTGTGGGGACACCGGGGCATATCAGAAGGCCTGAAGCAGAAATGATGGCGAAGGAACTGAGTGCTTATATAGAGGCCTTAAACGAGGTTTGGCATTTTTTTGAGGAATAAAGAAATTAGCTCAACACGTAACAGCAGAGAATAGTATTACAAGTGTAAACTTGTTATATGTGCGGAGGAAAAAGGATGGAGTTGAATAAATATTTGGAAGCAGGAATCGTGAATCGGGGAAATACAATGCGGTTGAAACAATGCATGGAACGTGGAGCTGCAGGAGAAAAGCTGGTGATTGGATATTTGGGCGGTTCCATTACCATGGGTAGCGTGGCTACGGTGCAGGAGAAGTGTTATGCATATTTAAGCCATTTATGGTGGAAAGAGAAATTTCCGAAGGCACAGGTTGAATTTGTAAATGCCGGAATTGGTGCCACTACTTCTCAGTTTGCAGTTGCCAGAGTGGAGGAAGATTTGTTGGCATACAAGCCGGATGTGGTTTTCATTGAGTTCACTGTGAATGACGATGCTACAGAGCATTTCAAGGAAACCTACGAGGGATTGTTGCGTAAAGTGTACGGACATGAAACAAAACCTGCAGTAGTTACTTTGCAAAATGCATTCTATCATGACGGCGTTTGCGCAGAAACCATCCATACCCCTGTGGCGAAATATTATGATTTGCCTATTGTGAGCTTCAAAAAAGCTGTGGTGGAGCGTGTCATGGCGGGCGAGATTGCAGAAAGTGATATTACCTCGGATCATTTACACCCAAACGATAGGGGACATGCACTTTTGGCGGATGTGGTGCGTTTCTATTTGGACAGGGTATATGAAGAGTGGAAGGGTATCGGTCAAAATGTGTGTAAGGAAGAACTTTGTCATGAGGAACAGGATGGAGATACGCATGATGAAGAACCTTTAAGCATGCCGGAATCTATGACGCAGAATCGTTACGAGAGTTCTGTTCGTCTGAATAACAAAAATTTAGTGGTGAAGACTGCTATGAATTTTGTGGAAGATACTTCCGTGCAGGAGCACATTACCCAGATTTTTAAGAATGGTTGGGAATTTTCAGAAGAAGGAGCTTATTTGGAAGTAGAGCTGGAAGCAACTTGCCTGAGTGTTCAATATCGTCGTACCATACAGCATCCGGCACCGTCTATGAAAGTATTTTTGGATGGTAAAGAAGTGACAGTGTTGAATGGTGAATTTGATGAAACCTGGGGCGATTTGATTGCGTTGACCACTATTTTTGAGAATGATAAGAGAGAGAAACATCATGTGCGCTTGGAACTTACTAATGTACACGAAAATGATAAATTACCGTTTTATTTGGTAGCTTTGTTGGTTTCTTAGGCATGGTATGTAGATGAAGCGGATGATGATTAAGGTGCGGTATATAGGAGAGAGGTAAAAAATTTGTTTAGTGAAGACTTTGTTTGGGGTGTTGCTGACAGTTCTTGTCAGGTGGAAGGACGTACGCCGGAGGATGGAAGCGGTGCTACGGTATGGGATGCATTTTGTGATGCAGGCGGAGTTTATGAAGGTCATAGAATTGGTCTTGCCTGTGACAGAGTACATCGTTATAAAGAAGATTTTGCAATGATGAAGGCCATGGGTATCAAGAGTTATCGTTTTTCTGTAAATTGGGCGAGAATCCTTCCCAAAGGTATCGGAGAAGTAAATCAGCAGGGTATCGATTATTACAAAGATATGATTCGGGAAATGAAAAAGAATGGCATCGAGCCTTATTTTACCATGTTTCATTGGGAATATCCGCAGGCGCTTCAGGAGAGAGGCGGCTGGTTAAATCCTGATTGTGTGGAATGGTTTGCAGAGTATGCTCGTGTCATTGCCGAGAATTTCTCTGAAGATTGCACCTATTTCTTTACCATGAATGAGCCACAGTGTTTTGTGGGTTTGGGTCACTTGAGCGGAGTACATGCGCCCGGACTCAAACTTTCATATAAGGATACGTTTCAGATAGCACATAATGCCTTGAAGGCACATGGTGCAGCTGTTATTAATTTGAGAAAATATGCAAAGAAACCTATTTTGGTCGGTTATGCGCCTACTTGTAGTGTGCAGTTGCCGGCAACCGAAAAACCGGAGGACATTGAAGCCGCAAGAGAAGCCTATTTTGGTTTTACCAGTCCCATGAGTAACTGGACATGGAATGTATCATGGTTCAGCGATCCGGTGTTTTTAGGTAAGTATCCGGAAGAGGGCTTGAAAAAGTTTGCTGAGTATTTGCCGGAAATCACGGAAGAAGATATGAGATTAATCAGCCAACCACTGGATTTTATGGGGCAAAATGTTTACAATGGAAATTATGTAAGAAGAGGCGAAGACGGAAGTATTGAATATTTGCCTCATTACCATGGATTCCCGAAGACGGCGACCAAGTGGCCGGTAACTCCGGAATGTTTATATTGGAGTTGCAAATTTTTGTATGAACGTTATCATATGCCTATTTACATTACTGAGAATGGTATGGCATGTCATGACAATGTATCGTTGGACGGCAGAGTGCATGATGCAGACCGTATTAACTTTTTGGACAGATATCTTGCACAGGTGCAACGCGCTGTGGATGATGGCATCAATGTGTAGGGATTTTTCCTATGGACCTTTATGGACAATTTTGAGTGGGATTGCGGATACAATGATCGATTTGGTATTGTTTATGTGGATTTCCGCACCCAGAAGAGAATTGTGAAGGATTCCGCCTACTGGTATCGAGATGTAGTGTTAAGCAACGGCCGCAGTTTGTCCGTAAATAATCCATCCAAGGAACTCATGTATTTGGAAACAGGGGATTGTGTGGGTGATTGCAAGTTCATGAATGGTCGTTATGCAGATTTAACTGTTGCGGAGGTATATAAGGAACATAAGGGTGAGTTTGGAAATTTGCCTTGTGACAAGTTGCAGCTTATGGCAGATACTAAAGACAGTACCTATTACAATTCTTGGAAATGGAGCGTGACAGAAAAAGCAGTTGTGGCGCAGGAATATCCTTTCCTGATTCTGAGTGTCGCAGAAGGAAACGGTATTGTGGACGGACATTTTGTAAAACAAGGTGATAGAGTTTTTATTCCCAATGGATATGGCGATATTACAATTTTGGGAGAGATGGAAATTGATGCAACTATTGTTGCAGATTGATAAGGAGAAGAAATATGATACCGAATGATCCGGTGATGCTTTTGAGTTTTGTAAATTTAAAATTAAGAGATTATTACGGAAGTCTGGATGCACTCTGTGAGGATTTGGACGTGGATAAAGAGGATATTGTTTCCAAGCTGGCAGGGATAGACTATCATTATAATTGTGACAGAAATCAGTTTGTGTAAGGATATAACCAGCGTGTAGGACTGGGAAAGGAGGGGGACTATGGCAGAGGAAAAAAACAGAAAATGTGATGTGTGTATAGGGTGCGGAAAATGTGTCGATTTTTCGGAACCGTCTCTGCAAATTGTGACCGATTCTTTCTTAAAGCGTATGGTCGGAATTAAAAAAGATAGTCCTTTTATTTTGGCAGATATTGGTACAACCACCATTGCCATGGAACTATATGATGTTAAAGGTGAAAAGGTAGCGGAATATGTGAAGCCCAACCCCCAGCGGATTTTCGGGGCAGATGTTATTTCCAGAATATCGGCTGCACAGAATCCTATGAACGCTAAGCAAATGCAAAGTTTGGTGAAAAATGTGTTGAAAGAGGGCGTGAATGCATTTGAAAAAATCGCGAATAGTCCTGTCATGTATATTGCCGCAAACACCACTATGCTGTATTTGTTAATGGGGCATGACACCGCGTCTTTGGGAGAAGCCCCTTTTCGTGCCGATTATTTGGATGAAATGAGTTTTCAGGTAGGAAAGGTGCATGCGCACATACTTCCCGGATTGTCCGCATTTGTCGGCGCAGATGTACTGGCGGGAATCTTGGCCTGCGATATACAGGAACAGGAAAAGGTCAGTTTGCTTATTGATTTGGGAACCAATGGGGAATTGGTACTTGGAAATACGGAAAAGATATATGCTTGTTCTACAGCGGCAGGTCCGGCTTTTGAAGGGATGTTAAAAGCAGAAGGTCAGGTGGTATGGGGTGCCGATATTGTGAAATGTGTGGCTGCGCTTTTGAAAGAAGGAATCCTGGACGAAACCGGTCTTTTGAAGAACCCGTATTTTGCAGAAGGTATTAGCGTGGGTGGTGTGCGATTAACCCAGGAACACATCCGCAATTTGCAGACTGCAAAAGCAGCCATTGCCTCCGGTATAAAAATGCTCATGGATAAATTTGAGGTTTGTGCAAACGATATTGAGAATGTTTATCTGGCAGGTGGCTTTGGATATTTCTTAGAAGAGAAGGCAGCCATTCAAATCGGCCTCATTCCAAAAGAATTTCAAGGAAAAACCAAAGCGGTTGGCAATAGTGCTTTGGCAGGATGTTATGCATATCATGAAGATGAAAAAAGTGCAGAAAAAATCACCCGAATAAAAGAGCTTACCCGGGTAATTAATCTGGCTGATGAAAAAGATTTTGCAGAAATTTTTGTGAGTAATATGAGTCTACTTAGTTAAGGCAAGGAATTTGTTGACTTTTTCCTCACCATGCCAACTGCGAAGGGCATCTAAGATGCTTTGTTTCTTATGTTCAATAAATTCCGGTGTGTAGGCTTCAATGTATTGGATCTGCCTATCAGGGTATTTGGATATTTCTGCAGGATTGGAGAGCAGAGTCTGGTAAAAGTTATAATGAGACTGCATAGCGTCTGCTAAGTCTTTCCAATGCTGTGCAGCAGTATTGTATGCGTCCATGCGTAAGTCAGCATGAAGTAAATATTTATAGATATCTCTGGTAAAGCCACGGGTATAGGCGATTAAATCCTTATTCTTGGATAAGGTGTGAATTATTTCCAAGCCCCAGTTGGCGAAATCCACGCAATTCTGTGGATCATCATACCAAGCATAGTCTTCTGTTGCGTATAAAATTTCTTTGTTAAGGGCACTGGTAAAGTTTTGCAAATTATTACGTAAAACCTCCTTCATACCTTCTAAACCATTTTCAAAGGAAGCAAGCTGTGCCAGAATGCTTTCCTGTAAGCGGTTTGAAGAGATGCTGGGTAAGGTGCTGATATGGTCACGAGCGCCGGTATAGTTTTTTTCGTGAATATAGATCCATGCCAAAGCAAAGTGAGTGCGTTCGGTCCATTCGGATTTGGTACAAAAACGAATTACATGAGTTCCGTATTTGATTGCCATGTCTCTGAACTCCGGCCATTTGTCAGGGCAGAATTTCTCAAAATCAGCATAACGGCTTAAGTTTGCGGTACATTCTGCATAACAGCACTCATAAATAAAGTTCGCGGGATTTTGCTGTATCTGCTCCAAGAGATATTGACACTTTGCAAGTGCTGCTTCCGCAGGTGAAGCGGAATCGGCTGCGATTTTTTCTAAATTCTTAGTGATGTTAATATAAACCGATTCATCTAAATTTGTCTCTTCCAAACCAAACAAAGTATCGGTAGAAACGGACAAGGTCTGTGCCAAAGGAACAATCATGGAAATGTCAGGCATGCCGGTTCCTTTTTCCCATTTACTTACGGCTTGCGGGGTAACGCCAACTTGTGCGGCTAATTCTTCTTGTGTTAATCCTAATTTTTTTCTTGCATATTTAATGTTATTTCCCAATGAAATCATAATAGTGTTCTCCTTTTTTGATTTCGGTACCGTACTTAAACTATAGCATGGTAAGAGGAAAAGAACAAACAATTCGTCATTTACGAAAATACAACGCAGCGTTGAGAAAGTGAGAGCACTTGGTGGACGACGTCTTGAATCTGTTTGGGAAAGTGAATGTTGTTGACAAAAAATTTTGATAATAGTATTCTGTGAATTATATGAACTTCAGAAGAATGGAGTAAAAATATGATTAATATTAATGAAGACGCTTTGCTTGAATTTGTTAAACCCTATTACATAGATAAGGATATTATGCACAATATGTGGCATATAGAACTGGTTAAGAAAATGGTAAATAAAATATTGGCTATGGGTAATTATTGTGTTGATGAGGAATGTCTGACATTAGCAACTTACTTTCATGGTTTTATTTACAGAGATGAGGAAAAGATCATACAGTGGATGAAGGGACAAAATTACAGTGAAGATATAATCACTAAAACTGTGAAAATTGCATGGGAGTCACAACGAAGTGAGATACCGGAAACTATAGAAGGAAAGATTTTGCATGATGCGCATGTATTGGAAGGCGGAAAAACCTATTTAATGGTAAAAACTTTGATTACCGGTTCCGTAAGAGGACAATCATTGGTTGATACATTAGATTACATGGAGAAAAATGTTTTAGACAAAAATTGTTGTTATTTACCGGAAACTATTCCTTTGTGTGATGAAATGAACAAATATACAAACCGGTTTTTTGAAGATTTGATAAGAGAAGTTCGATAGTAAGTATTGTCGTTATAATAACTTCTATTTCATGCCTATGACTCATACAATGAAAGGAGTATGTTTCATAGGTAAGCAGGTAAGAACATATATGAAGAAATCGAAAGCAGTGATTCTTTTTATGATAATAATAAAGGGAGTACTGCTTTTTTATGTAGTGCTAAAGGGTGGTCATGAGAAAGGAATACTTGGAGTCGGCAGTAATGAGGTCTATGCAGATTCGGAACAGAAAAAGATAGCATTAACTTTTGATGACGGTCCCCATCCTTTTTATACGGAGCAGTTATTGGATGGTTTGAAGGAACGTGGTGTAGTGGTAACTTTTTTCGTAACGGGGGAGCATGCGAATTTACATCCGGACATTATAGGCCGTATGCAGGAGGAAGGGCATCTTATCGGAAATCATACCTATAGTCATATACAACTCAGGCAGGGAAATCGCGAGAAATACGTAGAAGAATTACAATTGACCAGTCGAGTCATTGAAGAAATTATCGGAGAGGAGACATTATATGTGAGACCACCCTATGGCTCATGGGATAAAAGTCTGGAACAGGAGTTAAATATGATACCGGTTTTGTGGACAGTGGATCCGTTAGACTGGTGTTCGGAAGATGTGGGAAGTATTGTCAGGCGGGTGACCGGGACTGTGGACGAAAATGACATAATTTTAATGCATGATTATTTCGCTACCAGCGTTACAGCTGCTTTGCAGATTGTAGACGAACTTTTAGAACGGGGGTATAGTTTTGTGACGGTGGAGGAGCTATTATTTGAATGAGTTTTCATTGCCAAAATGATTGCGCTTCATTAATAGAGATGTTACAATGATTTTGTATTTTAATACTTATTTTGGAGGAAAAGCTGATGCAGTGTCCCAGATGCGGAAATATTAATTTACAAGCGGTAACGGAAGTGAATTCTTCGGGCAAGGATTTTTATGCCAGTAAAGGTTGTTGCGGGTATATTATCTTTGGTCCCATAGGCATTTTATGCGGAGCCTGCGGCGGCGGAAAGCAGATTCGTTCAACTACTTATTGGTTATGTCCGTATTGCGGAAATAAATTTAAGGCGTGATGATGATGACAGATAAGCAGTGGATTAAATTGATGAATGCAGGAGAAAAATTAGGGTGTCATCAAATGCCGGAGAGAAGTTTTTTTATAAAAGGATACCAATTTCCTGTATGTGCCAGATGTACCGGCGTTATCATTTCTTCGATACTGGCCATATTGATTTTTTGTAAAAGGCGGGTGCCGATAAAGGTATGCGTTGCCATGTCAAGTGTTATGTTGTGTGATTGGGGAATACAATATCTTGAAATAAAAGAATCTACCAATGCCAGAAGACTCATTACCGGATTGATTGGTGGTTTGGGGTATGCGACGTTACATTTGCATTTTTATCGCTATGTATATGTAAATATTAAAGAATTGTTTAAGAATACCAAATGTAGTGTTTAGAAGGATTGGATATTTGGTGTGCGAAGAAATGGTAAAGGAGATTATTATGAACAAGGGAAAAAGAAAATATATTTGCACTATGATTATGGTTTTGTTTGTATTTGCTTTGACTGCCTGCGGTAAGAAAAGCGGTGCCGACTTATACGAGAAAGGTTTGGAATTGACAGAGGTTCTTGTGGAAGCTGTTGAATCAGACGATTACTGGGAGAGCATGGGCTTTGGCAGTGATGAGTTTTTGGATTATGTAGAAGATATGCGTGAAGGGAAGTACACAGAACCGAAGAAGGTATATGTGCTCACTGTATCGGACAAGGGTGTGGAGAACTTATTGGAAGAACTCGATTTGGAAGACGCGTCTGAACGTTTGCAGCAAACAATTATTTATAAAATGTTTGGAAGTATAACAACCAGATTTAACGCGCAGATGGGCAGTACGCCCCTTGCAGTATCCAGTGTTTACAATGTATCCACAAGCTTTGTGTGTGATGATGCACAAGAAAGTTGTGTTTACATTTATGAATATAAAAAGGGCTTACCGGTTGTTGTTACCTTTGCAGTAGGAGAGGATAATGCAGTCACCGCAACGGCAGGCTTTTTGATGTCCGTAGATTTATTGGATGATTTAAAAGAAACGCTGGATGAGACAGAGCTTTATGAGGATATGGGAATTGAAATTGAAGAGCTTGACATAGACTAGAATGACCAAAGAACTACTGTTTTTTTCAGTAGCCTTGTGATATACTTTACACAGTAGTTTTAAGCAATAAAAAGAGATGTGACGGGGGAACTATGAAGCGAGTAATACTGACAAAAGATAATGTAAAAAGAATCGGACGCAATCTCTTGGTGGGAGATGTTCTATGGACTGCTCTTTCTGCAAGCGGAGTGGCATTTGAATTCGAAGGAAAACAGTTGGTTTTGACCATACAGGGCAGCAATAATGCGTTAATGCAGGATAACGATATTAACTATGCACGAGTAGCAGTTTTTGTGAATGATGTGAGAGTGGTAGATGACTGCATTAATTGTGATAAAAAATCATATGTCTTGTATGATGGCGAAGTGAAGCAGAAAGTAAATATCCAGATTATGAAGGTTTCTGAGTCACCTATGTCTGCAGTAGGTATTGAGCCGCTTTATTGTGATGATGAAGCTATTGTTACACCCGCAGCTGTAAGGTCACGTACCATGGAATTTATCGGAGATTCCATTACCTGCGGTTACGGTACGGATGATCCGGATCTTGCCCACACGTTTTCAACCGCAACAGAGGATGTGACCAAGGCATATGCTTACAAGACGGCCAAGCTTTTAGATGCAGATTATAGTTTGTTTTCAGCCAGTGGTTACGGTATTATTTCCGGCTACACTCCTGACCCTAATGTGCGTACGGCGAATGAACTGATACCACCATATTATGAGTCACAGTGTTTCAGCAGGGACACTTTTGGAGAAGCAGGTTATCCGGCAGAGATTCCTTGGGACTTTTTGCAGTATCAGCCGGATGTGATTGTGATTAATTTAGGCACCAATGATGATAGTTTTTGCCAGGATACAGTGGAAAAACAAGAGGAATATGTAACACAATACATTGCATTTTTGAAAACTGTCCGTAAGAATAATCCGGGAGCAGAAATATTCTGTGTATTGGGACTTATGGGAGACCGTTTGTATCCGAGAGTTTGTGAAGCGGCCGAAAAATATACAAAGGAAACCGGTGATACACATATAAACACCGTACATATACCGGAACAGGACGGCAGTGTGGGATACGTAGTAGATTATCATCCCTTACCGCAGTTCCATACCATGGCTGCTGAAGTGGTAGCCGCAGCAATCAGAGAGAAAATGAATTGGTAATAGAGAGGAGGATATTGATATGTTGGTTACATTAATACCTTTATTTGATGAAAATATGGCGATCCGTGCATATTCATTGTTTACACAGAAGTCAAATTATTTTTTGAATCCAAGTCTGTTAGGAACCGGACATTTGGACGGCGCGGGCAGAGTAGAAGGCTTTGAGGTAATTCAAACCATGGGGATTGAAACCTTAAGCAGTGTGGATAATATATTTGTCACAGTTACCAATATGTCATTATTTTCAGATATAGCGTCACAATGTGACGAATCGGCCGAGAAACTGGTCCTTTTGATAGACCATTCTGTGAGACCGGAACCTATGTACTTAGAGCGTATTCAGGAGCTGAAAGAGCAGGGGTATCGTTTTGCTATGCGTAAGCTTCTGGTACAGGAATTTCAAGAATATACTGAGATTTTGAAGTTGATGGATTTTGTATTCCTGAATCACAAGAAGGTGGATTTGACAAAAGCAAAGATTTACTTTGACAATCTGTTTCCGAATATTCAGATTTGTGCAGTTGAAGTGGACGACACAGATTCTTTCGAACAGTTGAAAGAGGCTGCGGCGTGTGCTCTTTATGAAGGAAGTTTTTATCAATTGCCGGTTACGAAGGGGAATACAGATGTATCTCCTTTGAAGGTAAATTATATTGAATTATTAAATGCCGTCAATACAGATGATTTTGATTTGACCGAAGCTGCAGATATTATCGGCAGAGACCCGGCACTTACGATTTCTTTGTTGCAGATGGTAAATAACATGGCGGTAAACTCCGGTATTACTACCATCAGACATGCAGCAGCAATGCTGGGACAGAAGGAATTGAAGAAGTGGATTACAACGGCTGTAGTCAGTGAACTTTGTTCTGACAAGCCTAATGAAATAACCAGATTGTCCATGCTCAGAGCGAAGTTTGCAGAAAATTTGGCAAAACCTTTCGGTATGGCAGCGCAGTCATCAGAACTTTTCCTTATGGGTCTGTTTTCTGTATTGGGTGCTATTTTGGACAAGGATATGGAAGAGGCACTTAAACTTGTGAAGGTATCAAAGAATATTAACGATGCTTTGGTAAGTAAGACGGGTGTGTATGGTCCTCTGTATGAATTCATTGTGAATTATGAAAAGGCAAACTGGCAGGAAGTTTCCCGTCAGATGATTCTTTTGGATATTAACCTGAATGATTTGTATGATGCTTATCTTGAGACCCTTGTGTGGTACAGAAAGTTAACCTTGGGTAAATAAGCGACAACGTGAGCCAAACCTGCGTTATATAAGAGGAATATTATGGATTTATTTGAGTATATGCGAACCAATAATATGGAGAAGGAATCACCTCTGGCAGCCAGAATGCGTCCGAAGACTTTGGACGAAGTGGTGGGACAGGAGCATATTATCGGAAAAGATAAATTGCTTTACAGAGCGATTAAAGCAGACAAAATCAGTTCGGTTATTTTTTACGGTCCGCCCGGAACGGGTAAGACCACTTTGGCGAAGGTGATTGCCAATACTACCAGTGCCGAATTTACCCAGATTAATGCAACTGTGGCAGGCAAGAAGGATATGGAAGAAGTGATTGCCAAGGCCAAGGACATGCAGGGCATGTACGGAAAACGTACTATTTTGTTTATAGATGAGATTCATCGTTTTAACAAGAGCCAGCAGGACTATTTGCTTCCCTTTGTAGAAGACGGCACTATTATTTTAATCGGAGCTACTACAGAGAATCCTTACTTTGAAGTAAACAGTGCGTTGATTTCCCGTTCGGTTATTTTTGAATTGAAACCCATTCCAAAAGAGGCGGTAAAAGAACTTTTACGCAAGGCAGTGTACGATACGGATAGGGGGATGGGTAGTTATAATGCGGTGATTGATGAGGATGCGTTGGATTTTCTGGCCGATATTGCCGGCGGAGATGCCAGACATGCTTTAAATGCTATTGAACTGGGTATTATGACCACCAATCGTGGCGAGGACGGAAAGATTCATATTACCTTGGATGTGGCGCAGGAATGTATTCAGAAACGTGCAGTGCGATATGATAAAAATGGTGACAATCATTACGATACGATCTCTGCATTTATTAAAAGTATGCGCGGTTCGGATCCGGATGCGGCAGTATATTACCTTGCCAGAATGTTATATGCGGGAGAAAGTGTTACTTTTATTGCCAGACGTATTATGATTTGTGCATCAGAAGATGTAGGAAATGCGGACCCTCAGGCAATTGTGGTAGCGACCAATGCGTCCATGGCAGTGGAGAGAATAGGCATGCCGGAGGCCCAGATTATTTTGTCTCAGGCGGCTACCTATGTGGCGTGCGCACCCAAAAGTAACGCAGCCTGTGAGGCAGTGTTTGGTGCCTTAGCAGAAGTAGAGCGAAGCGGTAATCTTCCAATCCCGCCTCATTTGCAGGACGCTCATTACAAGGGAGCAGCGAAGCTGGGACACGGAACAGGATATAAATACGCCCATGATTATCCCAATCATTATGTGAAACAGCAGTACTTGCCCTATGAATTGACAGGCAAAGAGTTTTATAAGCCTACCGGAAACGGATACGAGCAAAAAATCAGAGAGCATTTCAAAAAAATAAAGGCGGAAGCTGTAGAATAATGTTCTGCAGAACGCAAAACAAGAAAAAGTGATTAAAAAGCAGTTGTGTCTTAGAACAGCTATTCAGACTGTAAGTAAAGTGAATATATAAAATGGCCTCTGTATATCATAGAAATATTATACAGAGGCTATTTTTGAGTAAAGTATGATATGATGTAAGCGAAAACTTGAAGTTTGTTTAAGAGAAAAAAGTAAACTACAAGGATTGAAAACTAAAGAACATGGAGGAAAAGCATGAGAAAAGTAGGCGATCGTATTTATACGATTAATGAATCCGGGAAAAAGTATGTGAGAAGATGGAAGATATTGGAGATTAATGGAAATCAATATCGCTGTGAAAATAAAAGAACGCACGGATTTTCTGTTCTATCAGAGGACGAAGTTAAAATATATGATTCCAGAGAAGAAGCAGAGAAAATTGCCAGCGAAATGCAAAGAAAAGCGGATAAAC
>JAZNQI010000076.1:0-15860 GCA_045590095.1 Acetatifactor sp.
ACTAACAGCCCAATGCAGTGCGGCCGAAGCTTTCTTGGGATCTGTGACAACCGGTATTAACAAATGAGGAATACCATTATAGACACTGAGCTCCACTACCTTCGGGTCTATCATAATTAATTTCACATCATCCGGATGCGCCTTATATAAAATACTCATGATTAAAGTATTGATACATACGGATTTACCGGAACCGGTAGCGCCTGCAATCAACATATGAGGCATCTTCGCAATATCCGCAACCACTGTCTGACCGGCAATGTCTTTACCTACAGCAAATGCAATATTGGACGGGTATTCTTTGAATTCCTTCGTTTCAAATAAGTCACGCAAAGCAACTGCCATGTTTTCCTTGTTCGGTACTTCAATGCCGATAGCTGCCTTACCAGGAATGGGTGCTTCAATACGAATATCTGTTGCTGCCAGATTCAGCTTAATATCATCCGATAAGGAAACGATCTTACTTACCTTCACACCTTGCTCAGGCTGCATCTCGTAACGGGTAACACTGGGACCCTGACTAATATCGGTAATGGTCACTTTCACACCGAAAGTATTCAAGGTTTGTTGCAAACGCATAGCAGTTTCTTTTAATTCCATGGTATTATCGCCTGAACTTGCACTACCCTTCTGCAATCTGGAAAGCGGCGGAAAAATATATTTCTGCGGTGCCTTCTTTTCTGTTTTTTCAATATCTTTTGTAATCTGTGCATCTGCGTGCCCTGCTTCGGAATTATTCCCTGATGCAGGTTTTGCAATAGGTCTTTTCCTCTCAATTGCAGGTTTTGCAGTATTCTCACTATGTATACGGATGTGTTCCGCTTCAGTCACATCCGGCATCACTTCCGTAACAGCATTTATTTCCGTTTGCGCTTCCTTAATATTCAACTGATGGGCGCTGCGAATTCTGATTTTATCAAAATCAAATTCTTCCTTCTCCTTCACAGTTTCAATGGGCGCTTTAGCCGCTTCCTCATCGTTATACATTATTTCATGAATATCGTCTCTGCGCTTTTTAGTATCTTTCTTGGGAATGGTGGTATCCATTGCCACTCCGGACACCTTCTTATCCATTCTCAGTATTTTTTCTGTTTCTTTTTCTTCTTCAACCAAGCGTTTTTGTTCTTGCTTGGCCATATCTTTCATTTTTCTTTCTTCATCTTTCCGTGCACGTTCTTCTTCACGTCTCAGACGGTTTTCTTCATTTTGCAGGCGGCGCTGCTCCGCAAACTCCTTGCGACGCTCCGACTCTTCACGACTCTTTTCCAACATTCGGCTTCCGCCGTCTTTTACACCATTAATCAAGGACTTTTCCGTCATCAAAATAAAACTCACTGCAGCGCACAGAGCAACTACCAATATAGTTCCTACAAACTCTAAATGCTTATGCAAAAAATAAGTTAAACTTCCCGATAATACACCGCCGCCGTTATGATTTAATTTACAGTTGTTGTAAATGGTTTTTACATCAAACTCCTGTAATGAAGGTGCATTATCTGCAAACAAATCGCATAATACGCCTATCATAAAAAAGAGAACCATACCCGATATCAGTCGGCGTACAGCATGTCGGTTCCCTGTATTTGCATACCAAAAAGTCACACCTATAAATAAAACTACCGGTACAATATATGCAAGCAAACCAAACACACCAAAAAGAACTCCGCTGATAGAATTACCGATAGGTCCGATGATTCCGAAATTACATAAAAACAGTAACACCATCAAAATAAATAAGACAATCAAACCGATTTCATGTCGCATTTCTGACTCTTTACGGTATTCTGCCGCAGTAGGTTTTCTGGTTGTGGTTTTTTTGGCTGTATTCTTCGTTGTATTTGAAGATGATTTTCTTCTGTTAGAAGATGTTGCCATATCATCTGCTCCTTTACTAAATATCATCATGTTATTATACCATTTTTTTCGCAGATTGTCATCCTTAAATACCTTAATTATTTCATAAGTTTTCTGAGCTTTTTAACTGCTTTATCAATTCCGCCCACTTCATTGATAATACCAAATTCTACAGCTTCCTTCCCAACCAAAATTGTTCCTACATCCTTTGTCAAAATTTCAGTTTCCATCATCAAATCTTCCAATTTTGCTTGACTGATTCTGCAGTGTTCACATACAAATCCTGTGATTCTGTTTTGAATCTGTTTAAAATAATCAAATGTCTGTTGCACACCTATAACCATACCGTTCATTCTGACAGGATGGATTACCATAGTTCCTGTAGGAACAATAAAAGAATAATCTGTACTTACAGCAATGGGAACACCAATAGAGTGACTTCCGCCAAGTACCAATGATACCGTGGGTTTACTTAAGGATGTCAGCATTTCTGCAATGGCAAGTCCGGCTTCCACATCGCCGCCCATAGTATTCAAAATCACCAATACTCCACCTATTTCGTCACTGTCCTCAATAGCTGCCAATGTAGGAAGAATATGCTCGTATTTAGTAGTTTTAGAGTTTCCGGAAAGATTTTCATGGCCCTCAATCTCTCCGATAATAGATAATAAATGTATGCTTTTGTTTGATTTTCCGTTTTTTAAAGTAAGCTGTCCGTTTTTTTCTATTCTTTCATCCTGATGTTTCTCCAATTCCATTTTTGCTTCTATATTTTCCCTGTTGTCCTTATTATCTTTTCCCATAAATCTACCCTTTCTTTTTATGCAAAATAAAAGAGAACCTTTGGGGTTCTCTTTTATTATCTGCTATATGTATTTTTTTATACTAAACATCAAAATCGTCCTTATCTGAAACGCGTATATCATACATCATTTCAAAAGAATTCGGTTGAAAAGCAAAGTCCATAATCTTCTTTTCTTTCTTCTTGGGAATCGGTAACGGATTTTCAATTTTATTATTTTCTTCCTGTTTGCGTTCAAATCTCTTTTCCATATCTTTTGCCTCCTCTTCTTTTTCAACCTCATTTACCATAACGGTTACTACTTCTTTCTGTTCAGTCCAAACTTCTTCTTTTATCACAGGCAGAGTTTCTTCTGTATCGACTTCAGCAATATCCTCTTTCATCACAGGCATTTCAGAAGTATAGAACAATTCAGATACAGATATACCTGCCAAGGCAGCCATAAGAAGATATAACAGGAAGTTTCCATCCATGTTTTCTCCCGTAACTCCCGCAAAAAACAATACCGCCATACCGACCGTCATAATAATATACGGTGTGAAAAACTCTTCTTTCTTTCTTCTCCAAAATGCAAAGATTCCCAAGGCAATAAAAATGGGAAGTATCATAAATTCCCTGCTATAGTTCTTTGCAATCAATTCAATATTAAGAGACCATTTACCATATACAGTCATCCATGCATTTAATATATTGCCGAATTTGGAACCACACAATAATGCATCCATAAGTACTGATAACAGAAACATTACTACAGCAGAAAGAAGAATTACTCCAAAGTGCAAGTAACGATGTCTTGACCAATAAAAATCACATTTAACGATACATACACATATCGCTAACAGTAATAATACAAGGCCTGATACATCTACATAACATACAAAACCGATTGTCAACCCCAAACACACCGTACAAATCCACATTTTCACTGTATTCAATGCATTTCCTACTTTGCACAAATAAATGGTACCAAGATAGAAAACCAAACCAAACAGACACAAATACAGCATCTGGGGTGAATAGGATAATCCGGCATCTATGGCCGACGAAGAAAAACTTGCTATTATTAAAAACAGTATGGCCGCCACTTTTCCGCCTAATGTTCTTACCGCCATATAAAACAATACCGTACTAATTGCCTGTAGTGTAATCTGTAACCATATTCCTACAATAATATGATTACCAAACATTTTGAAACATCCATGCAACAGCATGCAATAATAATAGGTACTTCCTTGTACATTTGTAGATGCAAGCTTACCCGTTTCCGTAATCATTGCAAGATTAAAATAACCTGTATCCACTGTTAAAACAGACAACAAATACACTCGAACCGTATAAAATGCTACCAATAGCAAACTTATAATAATCAACTCTTCAACAAGGGATATATTGCTGTTTATATATTGCGAATTCAAAACAGTTGTATATTTCAACATCCGACCTATTAATTGAAAAATCAAAAATATCACTGTGAAAAAAAGTGCACAAATACCTATGGCAACCAAAAAATTGCCATTTGCAAACAGTTGGGCTGCCGCCATTCCCCAATAAGATACTATTGCACCTACAAAAAGAAT
Organism: Acetatifactor sp.; assembly: GCA_045590095.1. GTDB lineage: Bacteria > Bacillota > Clostridia > Lachnospirales > Lachnospiraceae > Acetatifactor. Next base: position 4,234 of record JAZNQI010000076.1, read on the forward strand.
CATAAGGCCCCAACAAACATAACTAAACGCGTTTTTTTTGAAACACATTGCCTTGCTCCTAATCCTTCTTTAAAACCTTTTCGATATTGTACCTCGGTCGTTCTTTTACTTCCATGTATATCTTTCCTATATACAATCCAACCATTCCGATAGCCAATAATTGTAATCCGCCCAAAAACCAAATGGATAAAATCAGCGAAGTCCATCCCGGTTCTACATTACCTGTAAAGAAGGAAATTAATGCATAAACAGAAGCCAACATTGAAAGGCAGATAATAATAACACCAAGTGTCATAATCATGCTGATTGGCTTAACACTGAAACTGGAAATACCGTTAAATGCAAGTGCAAGCATCTTTTTCAGCGGATACTTGGATTCTCCCGCCACGCGCTCTTTGCGATCATAATAAACAGAATCAGATTGATATCCAATAAGCGGAACCATACCGCGCAAGAACATATTTGTCTCTTTGAATTTTGAAAAATGCTCTACCGCTCTCTTAGACATTAATCTGAAATCCGCATGGTTATAAACGGTTTTTACACCCATAAAGGCCATTAATTTATAAAAAGCCTGAGCTGTAGTTCTTTTGAAGAAGGTATCCGTTTTTCTTTCTTTACGAACACCATATACAATATCATTTCCTGCATGGAACTTGTCTATCATTTCTTCAATAACAGCCACATCATCCTGCAAATCAGCATCAATGGAAACCGTTACGTCACTCAGTTCCATAGCTGTCAAAAGGCCTGCTGTCAAGGCAGACTGATGCCCTACATTTCCGGCCAGTTTCAATCCGTAAATCTGTACAGGATTTTTTTCATGTTCTTCTTCAATCAATTCCCATGTACGGTCTTTACTGCCATCATTAACAAATAAAACAAAACTTTCCGGTGATATTTTTTCTTTTGCAATCAAATCATCTAATACACCGCGTAATGTTTCCGATGCAATTTGTAACACTTCCTCTTCATTGTAACAAGGAACTACGATTGCTAATTTATCCATTCTAACATACCTCATATTCCCAGAAGAATGCCTCAGGCATTCTTCCCACATGTAACATAGCACTTCTTAGCCTGTGTTTTGTGCAGGCTTAGAAGTTCTTTACATGTTATTCATCCCAGTTATGATATACTGCCTGAACATCATCATCATCTTCCAAAAGATCCAATGTTTTCTGCAAATTCTTAATTGCAGTCTCATCAGTAAGTGTCACATAGTTCTGAGGAATCATGGTCACTTCGGCACTCATCATAGGAATACCCTGTTCTTCCAATGCTTTACGAACATCTTCAAACGCATCCGGATCAGTCAATACTTCGAAACTATCCTCTTCTTCTGCAAAATCATCTGCTCCTGCATCCAAAGCAATCATCATGAGCTCATCCGCATCCATATCGCATTCTTCTTTATCAATAATAATTTGACCCTTTTTGTCAAACATAAAGGATACACATCCCATAGTTCCGATGCTTCCCTGTCCTTTGGTAAATGCACTTCTTACATTAGATGCAGTACGATTCTTATTATCGGTTAATGCATCCACAATGATTGCAATACCATTGGGACCATATCCTTCATAAGTTACATACTCATAATTTACATTTCCCACATCGCCTGCAGCCTTTTTAATACCTCTTTCAATGGTATCATTGGGCATATTGTTTGACTTAGCCTTGGCAATTACCTGAGCCAATTTAAAGTTGTTGGCAGGATCGGGACCGCCTTCTTTTACTGCTACAGCAATTTCTCTACCGATAATGGTAAATATTTTTCCTTTTGCTGCATCATTTTTTTCTTTCTTATGCTTAATATTTGCAAATTTTGAATGTCCTGACATAGTTATTCTCCTTGGTTATTACTTTATTTTTTAATGATAACATCATTCATTTATCTCTTCAAGAGTGTTTTCGGAAGCATCTGCCGATATTTCCTCAGGCAATTTTGTTACCAAAACCCTTTGAATCATTTTGTTACTTACGGATAAAATTTTAAACTGATATCCTTGCTCTTCCACCTCAAATTCCTCATCATCTTCAGGAATTCGGTCTAATTTGGAAATCAGAAATCCGTTTAAGGTTTCAAATTCACTTTCGAAAGAAATGTTAAATTTTTCTTCCAATTCCTCCAAAGGTGTCTTACCTTCTATTTCATACTCATCATTACCTTTTTCTTCGATATATTCCATATCTTCATCGTATTCATCCATAATGTTTCCTACGATTTCTTCCAAGATATCTTCCATAGCCACCAGTCCGGCCGTTTGACCATATTCGTCTATAACAATTACCATCTGTAATTTCTTGGACTGCATTTCCTTGAACAATTCGTCAATATTCTTGGTAAGGGGTACAAACTCCGGTTCTCTAAGCAGATCCTCAAAACACATAAGCGGCATATTTTGTTTTTCTTCGTCCGCATGATAACGCAGAATATCTTTCAAATGTAAAATACCGATAATCTGGTCAATATTTTCCTCATAAACAGGATATCTGGTCTGTTTACCGTTTAATACAAATTCAATAGCATCCTTTAAAAGCATATTACTATCGATGGCAATAATATTAGTCCTGTGAGTCATAATATCTTGAGATTCTTTATCATGATACTCGAAAATATTTGAAATCATCTCTGCCTCTGACGCCTGAATCAGACCCTGTTCATGACCTTCATTAACCATATTGATAATTTCTTCTTCCGTTACATCTGCTTCATCCTTAATGCCATTTAAACCAAATAAAGTAAGCACTCCCTTGGTTGTCCAATAAATCAATCCGGTAAAAGGTGCAAAAATACGGCTTACAATGTAAATAATATCCACAAAAGCATATGCCCAACGCTTCGGATTACCCAAAACAAGCTTCCTCGGCAACAGTACGCCAAATGTTAACAATATGTAAAGCACCAGCAAGAAAGTCAAAATCAATGTGACTGGCTGCATAATTACCGGTGCAATGTTCCAATGCAACACATCATTCGACAAACAACTTAGTCCTTTTCCTACCATTGCGGACCACTTGTCCATGTACAGCCATCCGATTAATACATGTACTACAGTAACCATCAAATGAGAGGTATTAATATAAATGGCCGAAAAATTCATAATTTGTGATAAACGCACGGATTTACGGTCACCTTTTTCTTCTGCTCGTTCTGTTATTTCTTTTGCATTTAATTGCTCAATTGCTGCTCCGAATCCATAGTATAATACGTCTATTAACACAAGCAACAACAGTATAATAGTGGCGGCAGGCTCACTTTCCATTCTAAAATCTCTCCTTTGTCTTTTTACTAACGTAAAATGATAACATTTTTTTCATAATTCGTCAAGAAACTGCACTCTTTATGTATTCAGTTCCAAGCTGATTAATAATGCTTCATTAACTTTTTTCATTATCTCACAATCCAAATGACATATTTTATCTTTCAGTCGCTTCTTGTCAATTGTACGAAGTTGCTCCAGTAAAATAACGGAATCCTTATCCATTTCATACCTTTCACAACTTAATTCAATATGCGTAGGAAGCTTGGCTTTGTTCATTTTTGAGGTGATTGCTGCGCATATTACGGTGGGGCTGTGGCGATTGCCCACATCATTTTGTATAATCAATACCGGTCGTATACCTCCTTGTTCCGAACCTATTACCGGTCGCAAATCTGCATAAAAAACATCTCCTCTTTTCATTTAATGACTCCTTCTGAATTCTAATTCTCAAACATATCCCGCTTACAATGGTTATTATTGCCACTTTTTCAAAAGGTATTCCGTCATTCTATTCATTTCTTTATCATTCTTTATTTCTATGTTGCCAAAAACTGTCAATACGTCCGTTTCGAATGTATACTCTGGGTAATCTTTGATTCAAATCACAAACCAGTTCATAATTGAATCTGCCTGACAACTCTCCTAAATAGTCCGCACTGATAAATTCATAGCCATCTTCTCCGATCAGTGTCACTTTATCTCCTTCACAGACATCCTCAATATGTGAAACATCCACCATAAACTGATCCATACAAACACGACCTAAAATAGGTGCTTTCTTTCCCTTTATGAGAACAAATCCCTTGCCATCGGATAAGCTTCTGGGATAACCGTCTCCATACCCCAAAGGAACTGTCGCAACCTTAGTATCCGCAGTTGCAACAAATCGACTTCCGTAACTAACTGTCTGACCTTTATGAATGGTTTTCAGGTACACAATATGACTGTGCAAGGATAACGCCGGTTTCAGAACCATTTGAGCAGAATCCATCTCCGCCGACGGCAACAATCCGTACAAAGTAATTCCTGCTCTCACCAAATCCATATTAGCTTCCGGCAAATCCATGATTCCTGCACTGTTGGAACAGTGATGTAAAGGAATTTTCACACCGGTCCGGCTTTCTGCTCTATCTACAAAATCAGCAAAAAGTTGCAATTGCTTTCTGGCAGAAGTCTTATCACATTCATCAGCACAAGCAAAATGTGTAAAGATACCTTCCACCTCAATTCCCGGCATTGCAAGTGCTGTTTTCACAAAATCCACGCCTGATTCATCCGGCAAAATACCGATTCGCCCCATACCGGTATCGGTTTTAATATGAACCATTGCTTTTTTACCCTTTTGGGTGGCGATTCTGTTTAATTCCTCCAAGGAATCCTTTCGAAAAACCGTCACTCTGATATCCTGCTCTATGAACCGCTCATATGCGTACGGAAAAGTATAACTCAAAACCAAAATCGGTTTGCTAATCCCTGCATCCCGGAGTTCAAAAGCTTCTTCTGCGGTTGCTACGGCAAACCCAAACAAATAGTCCAATGATTCCACTGCTTTTGCAATGGGAACACCGCCATGACCGTATCCGTCGGTTTTTATGACTGCAAGAATCTTAGTTCCGACAGCAATATGACTCTTCATACTTTCCATATTTGCAATAATATAATCCAAATTTACTTCTACATATCCACGCTGAAATTCCCATTCACGTATATCCATGGTGTATTTCCTTTCTTGTTACATCTGAATATTACTATTATCCTATATTTTACGAATATTTTCAACTATCCGGCCGGCAGTTACACCATATTCCGTATAAATATCTCTTGCCCCGTCTCCGGCCAAACCATGTATATATACTCCAACCGCTGCACTCTCAAATGCACTGCTTCCCTGTGCACGTAATGCTCCGATAATACCGGCCAGCACATCCCCGCTTCCCGCAGTTGCCATGCCGTTATTTCCGGATATATTCAAACACACTCTGTTCTGAGCAGCAGTCACGGTTCTGGCATCTTTGCACACCATAACCGCACCATAGGCACCGGCAGATTGGCATGCAGTATCAAATATAGCTTCTTTTAGTTCTGAAACGGTCTTTCTCTCCAGTCTGGCCCATTCCCCCATATGAGGTGTTAAAATCTTTTCACCAGTATAATTTTTTAAAGCCTCTTTAATTTCCTGATTTTCTGCTACCAGATTAATGGCATCCGCATCCAAAACAAGGGGAAGTTTCCCATTCTCCAAAATCTGTTTTAAAAGATTCTCTGCCTGTTTGGATTTGCCAAATCCCGGACCGACTATCACTACATCCGCCCACTCAAGGTTTCCCCATATAGAATCAGGCCCCGCATACAACACTTCCGGTACCGCCCCTTGCAAAATAGCACGATTTTCCTCCGGGCAAATAACTTTCACCATACCCGCACCGGTCTGCAAGGCTGCTTTGGCACAAAGAATTGCGGCACCTATCATTTTTTCAAAACCGGCTATAATCAGAACCTTACCAAAAGTACCTTTATTACCCGACTTGTTCCTGTCGGGCAAAAGGTTTGCCGGATCTTCGTCATAATAAAAAACTCCGGGTTCACGTTCTAAAAAACTTTGTTCTGAAATACCGATATCTGCCACCACACATTGACCTGCGTAGTCAGCTCCGGGGTAAAGCAAAATCCCTCTTTTTGCAAAAGCAAATGTTACTGTCAAATCTGCCCGAAAAGCACATCCTAACACCTTTCCGGTACTGCCGCAGATTCCGCTGGGTATATCTGCCGAGACTTTGTATCCGTTTATAGCATTCATAAAAGCGATTGCTTCCGCATAAGGCGAACACACTTCGCGATTCAATCCTACACCAAATAACGCATCTGCCAGAACATCAAACTTCGCTTGTGACCGTGCAAAGCATGCAAGGGTTTCCACTGCAACAGGTCCCGCAACAATATCACACGCATAGTGGGTCAAAATTTCCTTTTGCTGCTTCCATTCTGTTGTAGCCTTATCTTCATTCCCAAACACGCACACAGTAACCGTACAGCCTTGCTCTGTAAGCATTCTGGCAAGTGCCAAACCGTCTGCTCCGTTATTTCCGACTCCCGCAACAATCAACGCTGTAGTTGGCTTACCGATATTTTGATTGATTGCATCACGAATGGCAATAGCTGCCCGCTCCATCAAAACCATGGACGGTATCCCGATTTTGGTAATGGTATTATTATCATATTCCTTCATTTCACCAGGAGTGACAATATATTTCATACGTTTTTACACCTCTCTGCAAAAATGGATAATACAACAAAAAGGACCGTTCCATCAACCGTCCTTTTTGACCTCTTCTTTATCCTCACGAATAATTGTTTTGTCGCTGTTATCCTTCTTTGCGCTGTTTTCAGACGCTTTTTTAGGATGCTGTTCCAATGGATTGTACTTCATATCAAACAGATTAATTACCTCTGCGCCGAAAATATCATGCATATACGAATACATCTGATGATTGTAATACTCCATCTCCTGTTTCTTTACCAGGTTTTCCTTTAATTCTACACGGATATCTGTAATCCATTTGGCAATCTCCACAATCTCGTCCGTATTGGATTGCATTCTGTCATAACAGTATTCCATGGTAAGCAACATTAACTCATGATTTGTCATCTGGATTGCCGCGGGCAACTCCATAAGCTCTTCCTTATACGAATCCAGTTTTTCATTACATTCTTCAATCAGTCTCTTGTTATCATCAATCTTTTTTTCCAAAGACTTATCCCCATTCTGTTCCAGCTCATCTACCAAGGGAACAATTTCATTCATAAGTCTTTTTTTCAATGATTTAATATCTTTTGTCTCCGTATTCAGTTTTCCCTGACGTTTCAACAAATCGTTTAATTGTTTCACCTTATCCAAGATTATAGGATATTCACCAAGATTCTTAAACAATTTGTACCACTTATTATCCAAGGTTAATATAGGAATACTTTTCCCGGCCAGAGCCTGTTCGTAGCTTTCGCTTTTCTCCATAACTAATCCTCTTTTTTACAATTACGGTTTAAATTATATGATAATTTCATTAAACTATCCGACAAGTGTACGTTTTCCACCTGAATATCTTCGGATAAATTTAAATCCACATGGGCGAAATTCCAAATTGCCTTAATACCGCCTGCCGCCAAGCGTCCTGCCACTTCCTCCGCGCCGGACTTAGGCAACGTTAAAACTGCTATATCGATATTGTTCTCACGAATAAAGGTATCCAGATTCTCCATGGGCTGAACCTTGATTCCGCGGACTTCCTTACCGATTAATGCCGGATTCTTATCAAAGATTCCGCTGAAAATAAATCCGCGACGTTCAAAATTAATATAGCCACCTAATGCTTGTCCAAGGTTACCTGCGCCGATAATGACAAACTTATGTTTCTTATCCAAACCTAAAATCTTGCCGATTTCTTTATATAAATATTCCACATTATATCCATAGCCCTGCTGTCCGAAACCGCCGAAATTGTTAAAATCCTGCCGAATCTGTGATGCAGTAACTTTCATCAACTCACTTAAATCCTGAGACGAAATTCTCTCTACGCCTCTGTCTCTCAGTTCACCCAGGTATCTGAAATATCTGGGCAAACGACCTATGACTGCCTGTGAAATTTCCTTTGCTTCCATAGTAACCTCCTATAAACTTCTCCTTTTGGGACAAAGCAGAAGAATAATTACTTTTACCTATAAAAACATTATATAACCCCTATAAAATCTTGTCAATTTAAATGTTAAATTTATATCAAACAATTGACAGTGCACTCTTTCTCCCTTAAACTGTAATTGTTTATTACACTATTTGATATAAAAAAAATTACAAGGAAGGTAGTTATCATGATACTCTCCTGTCAAAATATTTCCAAATCATTCTTGGAAAATCAGGTTTTAAAAAATATATCCTTTCACATTGAAGACAACGAAAAAGCGGCTATAGTTGGTATTAACGGTGCCGGTAAAACTACACTGCTTCGTATTCTCATGGGCGAAATGACCCCTGACGAAGGAATGGTTGTACTGGCAAAAGACAAAGTGGTTGGTTACTTAGCCCAAAACAGTACTGTAGACTCCAACCGTACCATTTATGAAGAGCTTTTGTCCGTGAAGCAGGAACTGATCACTCTGGAAGAAAAAATGCGGGAATGTGAAATCAATATGAAGCATGTGGATGGCGAAGAACTGGAACAGTTAATGAAACAGTATGCTTCCTACACCCATGCTTTTGAACAGAATAACGGATATGCCTACCAAAGCGAATTAACGGGTGTTTTGAAAGGACTTGGCTTCCCGGAGGAAGACTTTAAAAAATCTGTTTCAACCCTCTCCGGCGGTCAAAAAACACGTGTTGCACTGGGCCGCTTGCTTTTATTAAGCCCGGATTTGATTATTTTGGATGAACCCACCAACCATTTGGATATGAACTCTATTACCTGGTTGGAAACCTATTTGCTCAATTATAAAGGCGCGGTTATTATTATTTCCCATGACCGTTATTTTCTGGATCGTATTGCAGGCAAAATCATTGAAATCGATCAATCTAAGGGAACTGTTTTTTCCGGTAATTATACGGATTACGTGGACAAAAAAGAGCTTTTAAAAGTTACTGCCTTAAAGGCCTATGAGAATCAGCAACGGGAAATCAAACATCAGGAAGAAGTCATTGCAAAACTCAAAAGTTTTAACCGCGAAAAGTCTATTAAACGTGCAGAAAGTCGCGAGAAGATGTTAAATAAAATTGAAGTATTGGAGAAACCTACCGAAGCTCGCAGCGATATGAAGCTTACTCTCTCTCCCCGTTTCTTAAGCGGTAATGATGTATTGACCGTAAAAGGACTTGCCAAATCCTTTGGTCCTCTGCATTTGTTTGAAAACATTGACTTTGAAATTAAAAGGGGAGAACATGTAGCAATTATCGGCGACAACGGCACCGGTAAAACCACTCTGCTGAAAATCATAAATGAATTAATTGATGCAGACGCAGGCTCCGTTACCTTGGGGAGTAATGTAGAAATCGGCTACTACGATCAGGAACATCAGGTGTTGCATTCTGAAAAGACCTTGTTCGAGGAAATTTCTGATGAATATCCTACATTGACCAATACCGAAATCCGAAATGTTCTTGCCGCTTTTCTCTTTGTTGGCGATGATGTATTCAAACGCATCGGCGATTTAAGCGGTGGTGAGCGCGGCCGTGTTTCCTTGGCCAAATTAATGCTCTCCAACTCCAATTTCCTGATATTGGATGAACCTACCAATCATTTGGATATCGTATCCAAGGAAATTTTGGAAAATGCTTTAAACAGTTACGAAGGAACGGTGCTGTACGTTTCCCACGACCGTTATTTTATCAATAAAACTGCAACCCGTATCATGGATTTGACCCATAATCGGTTATTTAATTATATCGGTAATTATGACTATTATCTGGAAAAGCACGATGCCGTCATGAATGCAGCAAGTATCCCCGGGTCCTCCAACGGCTCCGGTAATAATTTCACTGCTTCTTCCGGCTCTGTGGTTGGTTCCAGAACTACAGTGGGCTATAACGCTTTCAATACCACTATCTCCGGTGCAGGAAACAAGAACACCGAAACCGATACTAAACTGGACTGGAAAGCGCAAAAGGAAGAACAAGCAAAACAACGCAAGCGTGAAAATGCCCTAAAGAAATGCGAAGAACGGATTGCCAAATTAGAAGATCGCAATGCGTGGTTGGATGCAGAAATGTCCAAACCGGAAATAGCTACCAATTCCGTGAAATTACAGGAACTTGCAAATGAACAGGCTAAGAACAATGAAGAATTGGAAAGCTTGTATGAATTATGGGGAGAATTGGCGGAGTAACACAAAAACGACTGCTTCACTCGAGGCGGTCGTTTTTGTGTCGTATCTTATCCATAAGACGAACTATGTAGGTAGAGGATAAACTACTTACAATTCTTCCAATAATTCCAACGACAAATTTCTTCTGCCAAATAATGAAACACACCACTTGAAAAAATAATATCGTATGTATCTTTAAGAACAAACTCATTAATATTTGCACGGAAAAAATCCACTTCCACCCGGTTCTGTTCCGCCAATTCTCTTGCCTTTTTCAGACCGGTATCTGCCAAATCAAATGCAGTAACCTGATATCCGTTCTTAGCCAGAAATACGGCATCCTTTCCTTCTCCACAACCAATATCCAGTACCTTGTACGGCTTAATCGGAGGCATCAGTTTCATGATTTCATAACACAAACGATTCGGTGTAATTCCCCAGTAATACTCCTGCTGATTGTATTTTTCCTCATATTTGGTAATCGCCGCCGGGCGATATCCCAGCAGTGCATCCACCGATGTTTGCAAAATATGTGCCAATTCCGGTAACAAATGTACATCCGGTGTAGATGTTCCGTTTTCCCACTTCGAAACTGCCTGGAACGAAATATTCAACTTTTCCGCCAAATTTTGCTGAGTATACCCCAGTTCTTTTCTTTTTTGTGCAATCATATTGCCAATATATTGATCCATACCATTACCTCCTGCAGATTAATTACACCGTGACGTGTTCTACATATATTATCGCCTTAAGGAATCTTCTTTACAATAACTCAATAATTGAATTTGCCTCCATTTCTCAACAATCGGTTGATATATCCGGCAAAATCAGTGAATTATCAAAATCAATGAATCATCAAAATCATTATATTAGTAAAATTAACATATACGCAAAAACAGCGCCACCCAAAAAGTGACGCTGATATTTTACATCAAACTATCCAAAGTTTCCTTAATTGCCTTGATGAAATCCAAGCTGTTCAAAATTACAGGATTCTCGCAGGTTGAAATCATGGACAGGCTCTTGGTCATCTTGCCGTCTTCGATGGTCTTGATACAAGCTTTCTCAAGCTTATCGGCAAAATCACAAAGCTCTGCGATACCATCCAATTCACCACGCTTACGAAGAGCACCAGTCCATGCAAAAATGGTTGCGATGGAGTTGGTTGAGGTTTCCTCACCCTTTAAGTGCTTATAGTAGTGGCGCTGTACAGTTCCGTGTGCTGCTTCGTACTCATATACACCGTTGGGAGAAACAAGTACGGAAGTCATCATGGACAAATCGCCGTAAGCAGTCGCTACCATGTCTGACATTACATCACCGTCGTAGTTCTTGCACGCCCAGATAAATCCGCCTTCTGAACGGATAACACGTGCTACCGCATCATCGATTAAGGTGTAGAAATACTCGATACCGAGTTCTTCAAACTTTGCCTTGTATTCCTTATCATAAATCTCCTGGAAAATATCCTTAAAGGTATGATCATACTTCTTGGAAATAGTATCCTTGGTA
>JAZNQI010000077.1:0-2229 GCA_045590095.1 Acetatifactor sp.
AGGTGTATTATACACCAATCCAACTGAAATTGCCAGTGGATTTTGAAAAAATTATTGACATTGATGATCCGGTTTATACTTTCAACGAAGTTATGGACCATATCGACCTATTAAAATATTTTGTATTAAAGGACTACAAAAAAGGTCGCCCTGGGTATGATCGTGTAAGGTTGTTGAAAATTGTTTTGTTTGCATTTATGGAACACGGCTATTGCTCTGTGCGACTCATCAGAAAGCTTTGTCAAACAGACATCCGTTTTATGTGGCTTTGGGACGAGGACGAGGCTCCAAGTCATATGACAATCCAAAACTTCATTCATGACGAACTGAGTCTTAGTCTGGAAGAAATCTTCAACGATATCAACAGCTATATTTTTGAAAAAGAGGCAGTAGACCTGACTCATGTATATATCGACGGAACAAAAATCGAAGCAAACGCCAACAAGTACACTTGGGTTTGGAAAAAGAGCTGCATTAAGAGCCGGAACAATGTTTTCGTCAAGCTAAAAGTTTTCTTGACCGAAATGAATGAAGATATGGCTATGCAACGGAGAGTGGTTTTTGAAACTCGCCAAGAATATAGTGTTGAGTATGTGGAATACATCTTGGCTACCTATTTGGAAGCAGTTGGAATGTCAAGGGAAGACTTTGTTCACGGATCCGGCAAACGCAAGACTTTACAACAAAAGCGTTATGAAAAAGTAGAGAATTGCCTCAAGAAATTAAAAAGCTATGCACAGAAAATTTCTACTTGCGGCGATCACAGAAACAGCTATTCCAAAACAGACAATGATGCAACATTTATGCGGTTCAAGAAGGATCATATGCAGAATGATCAGCTGTTACCCGGCTATAACCTGCAAGTAGTGGTTTGTGACGAGTATATAGCTTTCTACGGAGTATATCCTTATGCCTCGGACATGGATTGTTTCCAGCCTCTTATGGAGGGTTTCCGAAAGTGTTATGGTTTCTACCCGCTTTATCCGGTAGCCGATGCAGGATATGGTAGCTTCAATAACTATCTGTACTGCCAAGAGCACGGCATGGAAAAGTACATGAAATTTACCATGTACGAGAAAGAAACGAAGGATAGTAAATACCGTGATAATCCATATAGAGCAGTTAATTTCGCCATTAACAAGGACGGCGACATGATCTGTCCCAACGGAAAGAAATTCCACTATCTCAGATCTCAGTTGATTAGAGGGAACCAATACGGAAGAATGGAAGAATTTTACCAATGCGAAGATTGTACAGGCTGTCCCCACAGAGAGAAATGTCACAAAAGCAAGGATAACCGTGTTGTCCGAATCAACGAGGAGTTAACGGTATTTCATAAAGAAGTGTTGAACAATTTGAACTGCGTACATGGTGCACTGTTGCGAATGGACCGAAGCATCCAGGCAGAGGGAGTATTCGGCGGAATCAAGTGGAACAGAGAATATAAACGGCTACGCAGAAGGGGTATGGAAGGCGTAATTTTGGAATTAGGCCTAATATCCTGTGGTTTTAACCTCCACAAGTTCTATTTGAAGAGGGTTCCGGCACAGTTGGCTGCTTGATTCTCAAAAAATAATGCACAGGTTATGCACGATGACACCCCCTAAAAACTCGTGTTTTTTAAGGGGTGCGGTTGTTCTGCCTATTTTCATTGAAAAATAAGTGTATAGTTCAATTTCTTGACAAATATTCAACGGAGGACCTCTCTGCAGAGATCCTCCGTCTTAATTTGGCTGTTTTTTTACAGCCCCTTTTGATTTATGCACTTATCTGCGAGCGGATGTAATCCGCAACCTCATTTTGCTTGATATTCAAAACCAACGCAAATTCATCGTGCAGGAGCTTTTCGGCATCTCGCAGGAGCTGCTCATCGGCAGAACGCAGGTGCTTGCCGAATCTTATGAGCTTTTTGCGATGCTCCAAAAGTGTGTGGATCATACGAATGAGCAAAAGCCGTTCACCGCCGAGCAAAATCTTCTGATATTCTGCCTTGCGCTCGTTTGCGTCCTCGATCCACGCGAGGTCTTCTGCAGGTGCGTCGCGCAGAATTTGTGCGATTTCTTCCTTCGAAACGATCGGGCGCATTTTTGCCACGAGCACCGGATTGTCCTCGGGGACAAAGACGGTAGAATTCGGACGGAACACGGGCCTAAGCACGAGGTAAAAGGCTCTCGCATGCCCCACTTTTATTTTTTGGCGTTCCTCGATCGTACAAACGCCCTCCAAGCC
>JAZNQI010000078.1:0-4519 GCA_045590095.1 Acetatifactor sp.
TTTGAAAGCGGTTGGAAGGGTATATAGTACAAGGGTATATTTTTAAGCGCTTCCTCTCTGCCGATTACAGGCCCGGCAGTCAGTCTCCAATCGTCCTTCTCAATCATAGCATACACCCCACTTTTTTATGATATTACAAGACGGTGGGATCTGTTGATCCATCTCTCCCTCCTTCTTGCAACTCTATACTGTTAGTATTATATCCCGTTTCTGATGCTTTGTCAATAAAAAGTGGGCAGACTTCTCCACCCACTTTCTGCTGAATTTAGCATGTCTTTCATATTACCTTAGGCTTGGGTTCCAATGTTGGAAACAATGCGGTGCATCTCTTTTTCGCTACGGGCGTTCCGTGCCTGCTGCAGAACGACCTGCTTCTGCTCCTCTGACATGGCTGTGTATGCCTCCATGGCAGAGCTGTTCATGGCAAGAGCCATACCGAAACCGATGGGAACCTTGTAAAAGTTCATATCCACTCCTCCGTCCCTTATGCCGCTGCATCCAGCATGTTCTCGATAAATATTCCATAACCGGTAGTAGGATCGTTCACAAGAACATAGGTAAGTTGATGATACCTATAGAGTTCTATAATTTAGGGAGTTTGGGATAAAGATCAATGACGATCTTCCCATCCTGCCCTTTAAAATACTCAATTTTTTCTATAATTGCCTTGAGCAAATTATTCCGTTCTTGGATTGTCATTTCATCATAGCTTGCCAGAAGTGCCTCTGTTTGGGGAATTAGATTGTTTCTGCAGGCATCACTTTCTTCATATTTCAAAAGTAATTCTTCAAGCCGACTATATTTTTTCTGCACATCTTCCAAGTCTGTTGTTAGCTTTTTGCGGCGTTGCTGAAATATTTCCAGCGTGTAAACGCCTTGTTCTACCAGATCGAACGCATTATTCATTTGCGCATTTAACTGATCGGACACTTGCTCAAGTTTTTTTAGTTGTCTCTTGCATTCTGCAATATCATCCGCAAATCCTACTGTATCGATTTTAACCTTATAACCTTCGTGCCAGTGGCGTAGCGCCGATATAATTTCGTTTTCTACTACATCATAGTCCGCTGTGCTATTATGGCAATTTCTCATATTCACGCAACGCAACCGCACCCGATGATTTGCCTTTGCGCTCATCGTTGTACGACCTATTCGCTTACCGCAACAAGAACAAAACAGCAAACCAGCAAAGGCATTTTGTAAAACAAATTCATCCTTTACCTTTGCGCCCGGTGCTTTTTCCTCTCTGATCTTTTGCACCAGCAAGAACTGTTCTTCGCTGATCAGCGGAGGATGTAACCCATCAAACACAGGATAATCACCGTAATTTTTGCTGCGTTTAATACGTTTCTTAACCACACCATTCTCCATGCTTTTAACCTGTTTACTCCATCCTCGACGGATTTTTCCAATATAGATAGGATTTGTAATAATATTTGTAATCGTGGAATAAGTCCACAGGTCTCCATGTCTGGTTGGAATACTATTGTCGTTAAGATAATTCGCAATCACCTTAGTTCCCTGATAGTTAGAAAACATTTCAAAAACTTTTTGGACTACCACGGCTTCTTCTGGTTCAGGTTCCAGTGTAAACCCTTTTTCATTTTCTAATTTGACACGCCGATACCCATATGGTGCAATGCTACTGATGTATTTCCCCTCAGAAGCCGAGCTGTCGCGGCCACGTATCAAACGACGATTGATCGTTTTATATTCGCGCCGACTCATGAACAAGCCGAATTCAAAGTATTCTTCATCATACTCATTGCTTGGGTCGTAGGTTTTGGAAGGGGTGATAATTTTTGTGCCGGAAAACTGGAATACCTGACTAATGTAGGCTTGGTCCGCGCTATTGCCTCTTGCCAGACGTTCAACATCTACAACCAACACTCCGACATACAGGCCAGCGCCCACTTCTTCAAGTAATTTCTGAATTTCCGGCCTCGATGCAATCGATTCGCCAGAGACAACTTCATTGAATATATGAGCAATATAGTACCCTCGATCTCCCGCTACTTTATCTAATATGCTTTTATGACGCTTTAGTGTTTCCTCAATAGACAATTCTGCATAATCGCGGTCAAAACGGGATTTTCGGAGATACATTGCGTATTGCTCCATTTATTTTTTACTCCTTTCCGTTTCTTATGATACCACAGAACAAACTAAAGTTCAATGACTCAGAAGTTAACAGATTTGGAAAATATTATTCAAGATGCTGCATTTCTTCATTATCAGTTGCAGTTATTATAGTATCCTGTTGACTATTTGAGACTTTTCTTTTGTAATGATTTGAAACGATACGACTTAATTGCTGCATTCGGTTTTCCGAGTCAGCATCTAAATAGGTATCGTGAATACGAATAATCGCTGTGTTATTTTCAACTTTGGCTGTTACCATATAATCCTCCCATTATTTGACTAATAACTATTATTCTCCATATCCCATTTTGATATTCAAAAGATTACACATTGAATTGTCATAAGAGGGTAAAATCACGCCCACAGCATTCATAACACAAACACAGCTTGGCAAATAACGTTCTATTTCTCTACCGTCTTCACCAACCATCAATCTGTCCTTTGTTATAAAAATGGTTGAGGACGATATATCCCTTATTCCCGGCTGTGGCGAACAGCTCCATAGACCTATATGTCTTCCCGTCTTCATTATGACCGGACAGCGAATTACTGAAGTATCATTGTCCCAAAATTGGATCCTCGCGTTGTATTAGTGCCACCAATACATCAGTGCTCATGAATCTGCAAAACGGTCAGACGGATAGCCGCTCCCCAATTCTGGAATGTAGGAACTTGGGTTGTTCATTTGTCAAGGTGCGAATTAATCTCTCTGATATACCCTTATATATAGGGAGCACATATCCGTTTTTCTGCAAAGAACCAAAAAAATTTTGAAAAATTTTTATTTTTTTATGATTGGCACTAAATTGGCACAATATTGGCACAGTTTTGCTATTTTAATGGCATTCTTCATATGTTATGATATCCACGCTCAAAGTAGCGTAATGCATTTGAGCTGGTTGCATAGTCCTCCGTGATGTAAGAATCCCACTTCACTCGATTTGGTGAAGTGGGATATCTTTTTTACTCTTTTAATGTAGGTTCACATTCATTCATACCATCAAGCACAGGAAGTGATTTTTATTCCGACACGCAATGATATTTATTCCAACGAAGCCACAGAAATAATTTCTGAAATTTCAACATACCCCGGCATACTGGAACAGCAGGTATACGCCCTTCACCCAGGAAAAGAAGCGCAGGCCCGAAATTTAATATCCTATTTCATTAAACAGGAGCGCATCCGGCGAGATAAATACGGAAGCCTCTATCCAGTTGGAATGAGGAAAAAACAGCCTAAGGATGTAACGATCCGTTCTGTCTGGGTGCTGTTAGACTTTCTCTCGGATGTGGAATATCACTGTGCCGGCAATTACCCGATTATCATTGTCTTTCTGTTAAAAGGAAAAGAATACCAGATATTATACGCCGCAGAAGGATACGAAGCTGTTATCGGTGCATCTGTGAACCAGCAAAAAGATAGCAATGTCCGCAGAATTATATTAGTGGATTCTGCAGACCAAATTTCAAAATTGATTTTGCCCGGTGTCGTCGGCTACTGTACCGTAGATGCCAATGGGCGTATTTGCTACTACAAATCACAATCATAGGAGGACTATATGATGTCAAACGAAATGACCCGTAGAATTGCCCACATCAGAAGGCTCATAACGCGGATCGAACAATCCATCCATTTGATGGAGAAGCTGGATTCAGAGCTTTATCCAAACGAACACTTGGCGCTTTGCACAGAAACGGCTTTGCTTTGTGAGCGCGTAACCTGTCTGATGCGTAACATCGTATATGCCACATCTGGTCAAAGGCGGAGCATCTATTTAGGTCACGCCGCAAACACACACGAAATTCATATCTTTTATCACGAGGGGATTTTTGAGATTCATCTGCCGGTGCTGTTACCTCGAAAACAAGGCAAGCTAAGTTCGCAATTTCTTTTTGATCCCCTGAATACCGCACTGACAGATTTTCTGCATTCCGTTTCTGTCCCCAAGTTTCGGGAATGCACGATCTGCATCTGCCACAGCTACGATGCCACTCTATCCAAGGGTGTTTCCTTTGATTACGATAACCTTCAGCTAAAGCAGCTGATCGACATAATCGCTGCACACATTCTTACAGATGATAATGCAAATCTCTGCAATCTCTATCACTACTGCTTACCCTCAGACAAGGATTGTACCAAGGTTTACATCATGACAAAAAACGCTTTTTCCAAGTGGCTTTTACTATATGAATCTTCGGAAAATTAGTATGGTATTTTTTCAAATTTTTGACCACGCCAAATACCATACCCTGTGAAACCGCGAAAACCCTTGTGGCAAGCGGACTTTTCGCACTTTCAAAACACCAAAAAAGGGCGGAGTCTTTAGATACCCGCCCCACTTTGCAATTTTAGGAGGTGATAAAATGGGGCTGCCTG
>JAZNQI010000079.1:0-4088 GCA_045590095.1 Acetatifactor sp.
CTCACCGCTTACCTTAAAGGAAGCAATAGCTGAACGCTCTTTTACGGTCTTATAGCCCTGAGAAACCTCTGCGGTAGAAAGAGGAGTACCGCAACGAGGGCAGTAAGGTACAATCTTGAATCCCTTGTACAAAAGGTTCTTATTCCAGATTTCCTTCAGCGCCCACCATTCGGACTCGATAAAGTTGTCATCATAAGTTACATACGGATCATCCATATCAGCCCAGAAACCAACGGTACCGGAGAAATCCTCCCACATACCCTTGTACTGCCATACGGACTCTTTACACTTGCAGATAAAAGGCTCCATACCATACTCTTCAATCTGTTCCTTACCGTTTAAGCCCAAAAGCTTTTCAACTTCCAACTCAACGGGCAAACCGTGAGTATCCCAGCCGGCCTTACGGGGTACCATATACCCCTTCATGGTACGGTATCTGGGAATCATATCCTTGATAACACGGGTCAAAACGTGTCCGATGTGAGGCTTACCGTTTGCAGTAGGCGGGCCATCATAGAAGGTGTAGGTTTCACCTTCTTTATTATTTTCCATGCTCTTTCTGAAGATGTCATTGTCTTTCCAAAACTTCTCTACCTGTTTCTCTCTGTCTACGAAATTCAAATCTGTAGATACTTTCTGATACATAGCACTCATCCTTTCCTTTTCATTACAAAAGCCCCATCCTATAATAGGACGAGGCTCTGATTATTCTCGTATTACCACCTATTACGCATACTCCCGGCGAACCGTTTCATATGTTTCTCCTTAACGGGGAGAGATCGTCAATCCTTACTTTTGAATACTACCGCCATAAGTTTAAATGCGTCATGTACAAATTCGTAGCTGTTGCAGCAATTTTAGGATTGCAGCTCAGAAGTGATATTCGTTCTAATTTACTCAATGCCGGGCTCCCACCCTCGCCGGCTCGCTGGATTCTTTCCATTAGAAGTACTGTCTTCGTCAATGCCTTTAGAAAACGTTTTAACAGATTATAAGTCACATTTTTGCCTTTGTCAAGCCGATTTTTTCTGTACTTTCTTTCCGTACAGCGTTATAATAAGAATAAACTTATCAATCGGAGGTGTGTTATGGCAGGTCAGCGCAAAGGAAAAATCTACTATTCCATGCAGGCAATCAGCGTATTGCCCTTATTCATATTCGGACTGATACTTATTTTCAGTAGTAGTTTTTTCTTTTCTAAAGCCATGCATAAAGAAGTCTGCAACGGTCTCGAAGATGCCGCCGAACTCTGCACTGCATTGCTGGATTCTACTTATCCCGGGGATTACCGCTTGGTAGAAACCGATGTCAATCAAAGAACAGCCTTTTCTTTATATAAAGGTGAAACCGATATTACCACTGCCTATTCTCTGGTAGATAATATTAAATCTATTACCGACATGGATGCCACATTGTTTTATCAGGACACCCGTATTCTAACCACCATTACCGACTGGAACGGAATCCGAATCATTGGCTCCGGTGCTCCGGAAAATGTAGTCACTGATGTACTCACTACCGGTACTCCCCGGTTTTACGATAATGTATTGATTAACAACACCACCTATTTTGCGTATTATACACCGGTGTACAATACAGATGGTTCCGTAGCCGGAATGCTCTTTGTGGGCAAACCTACCGATACAGTAAATAAAATGATTCGTCAATCTATTTTACCTGTTATCTTAATCGGCTGCATCGGATTACTGGTTACCGTTTTTATCAGTTTTATTTACGCAAAACAAATTGTTACTACCCTCCACAAACTCAAAGCCTTTTTTGCAAAGGCTGCATCCGGTAACCTAAACACTGCACCTGATGCAAGTATTATGAAGCGCGAAGATGAATTCTCTGAAATCGGACAGGCCGCCCTTACTATGCAACGTTCTTTGAAAAATTTGGTGGAGCGTGATGCCTTAACCGATTTGTACAATCGCCGCAGTTGTGATAAAATGCTTCGGGCAACCATAGACAAAGCAAGAAGCAACAATACTTCCTTCTGTGCAGTACTGGCGGATATTGATCATTTTAAATTCATAAACGATACCTATGGGCACGAAAGCGGAGATATTGTGCTGCAAAATGTAGCTAATCTTCTGAAAAATCACATACATAAAAAAGGCTACGTAGGACGTTGGGGTGGCGAAGAATTCCTGATCATTTATGAAAATTGCGAATTGGCACAGGCAAAAAATTATCTTCAAACTCTGCAGACAACCATTCACGAAACATCACACAAAGTAGCAGACACTGAGATTCGTATCACCCTTACCTTCGGTTTGGTATCTGATACTGCTTTGGAACCTCATGAGCTGATTAAAAAAGCTGATGAGCATTTGTATACAGGCAAGAAAAACGGCAGAGACTGTATTGTCTCATAAAATAAAGTTGAAAAGGAGCTGACCTATGAGCACACAAAATCTTACCTTATTGACAGACCTTTACGAACTGACTATGATGCAGGGATATTTCAAAAACAAGCATCGAAATGAAACTGTAATTTTCGATGCATTCTACCGCAGCAACCCCTGCGGCGGCGGATATGCCATTGCCGCCGGATTGGAACAGGTCATTGATTACATTAAAAATTTGCATTTTACCGAAGAGGATATTTCCTACTTGGCAAGCTTAAAAATATTTGATACAGACTTTTTGGATTACTTAAGAGACTTCCGTTTTACCGGTGATATTTATGCTATTCCGGAAGGAAGCGTCATGTTCCCCCGCGAGCCCATGATTAAGGTTATCGCCCCCATTATGGAAGCACAATTAGTAGAAACTGCCATTTTGAATATTATCAATCATCAAAGTCTCATTGCCACCAAGGCCTCCCGTGTCTGCTATGCAGCTAAAGGAGACGGTATCATGGAATTCGGTCTGCGTCGTGCACAGGGTCCCGACGCAGGCGTATATGGTGCCCGCGCCGCAATGATTGCCGGATGTGTCGGTACTTCCAATGTACTGGCAGGCGAACTTTTCGGCGTACCCGTAAAGGGAACCCATGCCCATAGCTGGATTATGAGTTTCCCGGATGAATATACCGCTTTTAAAACCTATGCGGATTTATATCCCCAGGCTTGTATTTTGCTGGTAGACACTTATGATACTTTAAAGTCCGGTGTCCCCAATGCCATCCGTGTCTTTACGGAAATGCGCGAAGCAGGTATTCCCTTAACTTTCTACGGCATCCGTTTGGACAGCGGTGACTTGGCATACCTTTCCAAGAAAGCCCGCAAGATGCTGGATGCGGCAGGTTTCCCGGATGCAGTTATCTCAGCTTCCAACGATTTGGATGAATACCTGATTGATTCCTTAAAAGCGCAAGGAGCAACCATTACCTCCTGGGGTGTCGGTACTCATATGATTACCGCCAAGGACAATCCTTCTTTTGGCGGAGTGTACAAACTGGCTGCCATTATGGGAACAGACGGCAAGTTCATTCCCAAAATCAAACTTTCCGAAAACAGTGAAAAGGTTACCAACCCAGGGAATAAAAAGATTTATCGTATTTATGATAAAGAGACCGGCAAGATTAAAGCAGACTTGATTTGTTTGGAGGACGAGTTCTTCTCCGAAGACGAAGATATGCTTTTGTTTGATCCCTTGGAGCCTTGGAAAAAGACAAAATTAAAGAAAGGCACATTCACCCTTCGTCCTCTCATGGAAAAGATTTTTGAAAAGGGTAAGTGTGTCTACACCTCTCCCAAGGTTATGGACATCCGCGATTACTGTATCAAAGAGCAGAATACCCTCTGGGAAGAAACCAGACGTTTCGCAAATCCTCATAAGGTTTATGTAGACCTTTCAGCAAAATTATACGACATTAAGATTCAGCTTTTGGATCAGATGAGTGAAGCATAAATTAAATAGGCACCTGCTACGGGCAATGCCATTTAACTAATTTCAAAATCATTAAGGTACGGGATAAGTCTTCGGATTTATCCCGTAAAAATTTGTCATCAAAAAATCGGCTAATTTTTGATGCCTTATAGAGATCGATTGATAAGCCAAAAGAAAACGTCAATTCAATTAGACAAATTGAGATTTGTCGCTCCATCAAACTAAAGATTTCGTTCTTTGGGTATATA
>JAZNQI010000080.1:0-15155 GCA_045590095.1 Acetatifactor sp.
AGCGAAAGCTTCAAGAAGTAATTACGGAAGTGATTACCCTTCCTCCTTAGCTCAGTCGGTAGAGCACCTGACTGTTAATCAGGGCGTCGTTGGTTCAAGTCCAACAGGGGGAGTTGAAACTAAGGCTCACTAAGCAATAAGTTGCTAAGTTCGGCTAGGTTTCTTGGGAGTTTCTGCGAAACTCCGGTAATGTAGAAAACGTGAAGCGTTTTCGCATGGCTTGCGTAGCAAGACATTGGGCTCCATGGTCAAGCGGTTAAGACATCGCCCTTTCACGGCGGTAACACGGGTTCGATTCCCGTTGGAGTCATTTGAATTAAATATGGCGTGATAGCCAAGTGGTAAGGCCCCGGTCTGCAACACCGTCATCGCCGGTTCAAATCCGGCTCACGCCTCTTAAAAACCTCGATATATTATCGAGGTTTTTTGTTGTTGATAAAATTTAATAGCCAAAAATATAGCTTTGCGATATAATAATTTTATAGGCCATAATATATAAAGATATGGTTGCGAATTAAGGAGGTTGTTATGTCGTACAGAATTTTAGAAATAGACCCTTATTTAAAGAGTTTTGAGCAGGATATTAATCTGCGCATGGACAACTACAAAAGAAAAAGAAGTGAATTGTTAGGAAAGGCAGAACATATTGCTGATTTTGCAAATGGTCATAATTATTTTGGATTTCATCGGACTCAAACAGGTTGGGTGTATCGTGAATGGGCACCTGCTGCAGAAGCTATGTTTTTGACCGGAGATTTCATTGATTGGGATTTGACTGCTTGTCCTATGAAAAAGTTGGATAACGGTGTATTTGAGGTGAAATTAAAGGGGGCAAAGGCACTTCAACCGGGGCAGAAGGTTCAGGCTGTTGTAGTGCATAATGGAGAATATCTTCGTCGTATTCCTACTTACGCTACCAGAGTCGTACAGGACCCGATAAATTATAATTGGTGTGCGGAGATAGAAGCGGTAAGTAAATCTTTTAAGTGGACGGATGAGGCATTTAAAACACCATCTACCCCATTTATCTACGAGTGTCATATCGGTATGGCTCAGGATAAATATGATGTAGGGACTTATCAGGAATTTACAGAGCTTACTTTGCCTAGAATTAAGGAACTCGGATATAATACTATTCAAATTATGGCGATTATGGAACATCCCTATTATGGTTCCTTTGGATATCAGGTGTCTAATTTCTTTGCTGCAGCTTCTCGCTACGGTCATAGTGAAGATTTGAAAAAGTTAATTAATACGGCTCATGAGATGGGGATTGCGGTTCTTTTAGATGTGGTACACTCTCATGCTGTTAAGAATACCAATGAAGGTTTGAATCAGTTTGACGGTACAGAGTATCAGTTCTTTCATAGCGGCGGAAAGGGAGAACACAGTGCTTGGGGAACGAAACTTTTTAATTACGGCAAAAATGAAGTGTTACACTTCCTTCTGTCAAACTTGAAATATTGGATGGAAGTATTCCATTTTGACGGTTTCCGCTTTGATGGTGTGACCTCTATGCTATACTTGGATCATGGTTTGGGAAGCGCATTTAATGACTATAGCATGTATTTCTCCATGAATACGGATGTAGAGGCAGTAACTTATTTGCAGCTTGCAAATGAGCTGATACATGAAGTGAATCCGGGAGCAATTACTATTGCAGAGGATATGTCCGGTATGCCGGGTATGTGCATTCCAATAGAAGATGGTGGTATTGGTTTTGACTATCGTTTGAGTATGGGTGTTCCTGATCTTTGGATTAAGATGCTAAAAGAGAAGGCTGACGAAGATTGGGATATTTATAAAATTTGGTATGAAATGATTGGACGCAGACCTGCAGAGAAGAATATTGGTTATGCAGAGTCGCATGACCAGGCGCTTGTAGGGGACAAGACTATCATGTTCCGTCTTTGTGATGCAGATATGTACACCGGTATGAATAAATTCGGTGGTAATATGGTTGTGGACAGAGGTATCGCACTGCATAAGATGATTCGTTTGCTGACAGCATCTTTGGCAGGAGAAGGCTATCTGAATTTTATGGGTAATGAGTTCGGTCATCCTGAATGGATTGATTTTCCCAGAGAAGGTAATGGTTGGAGTTATCATTATTGTCGTCGTCAGTGGAGTTTGGTTGACAATGAAAACTTGAGATACTGCGAATTAAACGATTTTGATAAAGCTATGATTGCGCTTTTGAAGGATGAAAATATCTTGACACAAAAGGCTGAAAGCAGATGGTTGCACCAGGATGATAAGATTATCATGTACAATAAGGGTGATGTGATTTTTGTGTTTAATTTTCACCCCACTAAGTCTTTTGAGGGGTATTTTGTACCGGTAGTAACAGAAGGTAAATATCAGGTGATTCTTTCCTCAGATGATGGTACATTCGGCGGACAGGGCAGAGTGGATAAGGAATATGTTTACGAAACAGTGCGTACACCGGATAATTGGATTGGATTCCAGTGCTATTTGCCAAATAGAAGTGCATTTGTTCTTAAGAAGATAGATTAGGTAAAGGGAAAAAGTAGTAATAGAAAGATAAGCAGAAACACAAATGGAAACGCTGTGGTAATGATGAAGTTCATCACTATCACAGCGCTTTTTGTTAAGAATTTTCTGAATAGAAGATTAAATAATCTTGTACGCAGGTACAAATACAGGGAAACTGCGACTTCCCTTTAAAGAACGTCCTGCAGAAACAGTAACTTCTTTATCGGTAATTACGTAATCAATTTGTGCATTGTCGCGAATAGTAGTATCTTGCATGATGATACTGTTTTTTACTACAGCACCCTTGCCGATTTTAACACCACGGAAAAGGATACAGTTCTCCACTTCACCTTCAATGACACAACCATCGGCAACCATGGTGTTCTTCACCTTGGAGTCGCCAATATAACGGGTAGGGTTATCATCACGAATCTTGGTGTAAATAGGTGAGGGCTCAAAGAGAGCATCCAGATTCTTGTCATCCAAAAGTCTCATGTTTTCGGTGTAGTAGCTTTCGATATCGGTGATACGTCCGGTATAACCTTCGTACTTATATCCGTAAACCTTTAATTTGTTCAATTGAGGCGCTAAAACATCTCGTTCAAAATATACATGACCACGAGCATACGCATTTTGAATTTGCTCAATTAAGAGTTCACGTTCAATCATGTAAATATTCATAGAGAAATTCTGTTTGCCGCTTTCTTTAGAGTTGGTATGAATATCAACAATACGGTCGTCCTCTAATTGAAGTGTGTAATAAAGGTCCTTGGACATGTTGGGTTGCAGGTTAATAAAATTCAGAGGAATTTCCTCTTCTTTGTAAGCAATACTTACATCAGCACCGGAAGCAATGTGCGCATCCAGCATAGCATTGAAATTATAGTTTGCAACGATATTGGAGTCAGCAATAACTACATATTTTTCGCGTTGGCTCTTTAAGAAATCAACAATACTTGCCAATGCCTCCACACGACCGTTATAAACCTTTACGGTTTTTTCGGCAAAAGGAGGAACAATATTTAAACCGCCGTTTTTACGGGTCAAGTCCCACTCACGACCTGCACCCAAATGTTTCATAAGGGAGCGGTAGTTTTTACGTACAATAATGGAAACGTTGTCTATGCCACAGTTAACCATGCTGGACAACATAAAGTCCACCATTCTGTAACGACTTGCAAAAGGAATGGAAGCCATTAAACGCTCATTACAGAGAGCAGAAATCTGGTCATCATAACTGTTCGGGAAAATAATGCCCAAAACATTTGTGCTTGAATTTACCATTGTGTATCACCATCCTTTACATCTTTATCAACCATTGCGTTGGGGCCGATTAAAGCGCGAGAGCCAATCTTGACACCGGGACCTACGGTTGCAACACCCTTTGTCTCTTCTGTGGGCATAGCACCTACGATAGCCATTTCGCCGATGGTCGCACCTTCACCTACGATGCAGTGCTTTACATTGGCACCGGCTTTGATAACACAGTTGCCCATAATTACGGCATCTTCAACGATGGCACCTTCTTCTACCTTAACACCGGCAAAGAGAATGGAGTGCTTAACAGTTCCGTTAATACGACAACCATCTGTAATCATTGAATTTTCAATGATTGCATTGGAACCTACTTTATGACCGGTTTTACCGCTGTTTCGGCTGTAAATCTTCCAATCTTCATCGAAAAGGTTAATGCCACTGTGTTCGGGATCCATGATTTCCATATTGGCTTCCCAAAGTGAGGAAATGGTACCTACATCTTTCCAGTAGCCACTGAAGCGATACGCATACATTTCGCAATTATCTCTTAAAAGATTAGGAATGATATTGTTACCGAAGTCGTTGGAAGAGTTCGGATCCATTTCATCCTCGGTCAGATACTTTTCCAAAACATCTTTGTTGAAAATATAGATACCCATGGATGCTAAGTTAGACTTGGGCTCCTTCGGTTTCTCCTGAAATTCGGTAATACGTCCGTCTTCGTCAGCTACCATTAAGCCGAAACGGGAAGCCTCGTCCCAAGGAACCTCCATAACAGCAACGCTGAATTGAGCGCCCTTTTCCTTGTGAAACTTCAAGAAATCACTATAGTCTTGCTTACATATCTGGTCACCTGATAAGATGATTACATATTCGGGATCGTAACGGTTAATGAACGACAGATTCTGATAAATTGCATTTGCGGTACCTTTATACCAATCAGAGCCTGTTGCCTGTTGGTAAGGAGGAAGCACATGTACACCACCATAGAGGCGGTCTAAATCCCAAGGCTGTCCGTTGCCGATATATTCATTTAATACGAGGGGTTGGTATTGCGTGAGAATGCCCACGGTATCAATACCGGAATTGACGCAGTTAGATAGCGGGAAGTCGATAATACGATATTTTCCGCCGAAAGGAACTGCAGGCTTTGCCAGTTTTTGGGTCAAGGCATAGAGTCTGGAACCTTGTCCGCCGGCCAAAATCATTGCAATCATTTCTTTTGCCATAACGTTGCTCCTTTATCATTTTATTGCATAATACTTGCATTATGTACTACATATAAGTGTATCATTTTTGGGCAAAATTAACAAGTATTTTATAAAAAATAACAGAAAATACTAAAAAAGTTACAAAAGCAGTGAGGAAAAAACCTCGGCAATCGGTTCTTTTATGACTAAGTCAGCGTAATTGTCCCGTGGAGTAGGGCTCATATTAATAACAATCAGTTTGTCGCCTTTGAAGTAGTCGACCAGTCCTGCGGCAGGATAGACGGAGAGAGAAGTGCCTCCTACAATCAATACATCTGCCTGGCGAATGTGATGGATAGATTCTGTAATAATACTTTGATCAAGTCCTTCTTCATACAAAACAACATCGGGTTTCACTGTGCTTTGGCACTTGCTGCATTTTGGAACACCTGCATGCTCCATAATATAGTTTAAGTCGTAAAAAGCACCACACTTTTCGCAATAATTTCGTAATACACTACCGTGAAGCTCATATACATTTTTGCTGCCTGCCGCCTGATGCAGTCCATCAATATTTTGAGTGATGACAGCAGTTAGTTTCCCCATTTCTTCTAATTTGGCAAGGGCTAAATGTGCAGCATTTGGCTTGGCATCCGGAAAGAGCATTTTATTGTGGTAAAAACGGTAAAATTCTTCTGTATAACGGCGATAGAATGTGTGACTTAGTATGGTCTCCGGAGGGTAATCGTATTGTTGGTTGTAAAGCCCGTCTACGCTTCGAAAATCCGGAATTCCGCTGGCAGTTGATACACCGGCACCACCGAAAAAGACGATTTTGTTATGGGTTTGAATGATGGAATGAAATTCTTTAATTTGTTCATTCATGTCGCATACCTCCTTACTACTCTTTTATTAAGTATAACACAGAATGGCTTGAGAGTCCCTAAGTTTTGTGTTATAGTGATAATGATTTTGGAAAGGGAAGAATGTAGAATTATAAGGAGCCTTTTATGGAAATACAAATAGGAGACGTGATTAAACTAAAAAAGCAACATCCCTGTGGCAGCAAAGAATGGGAAGTTTTGCGCATCGGAGCTGATTTTAGGTTGAAATGTTGCGGCTGCGGTCATCAGATTATGATGCCCAGAAAGCAGGTTGAGAAAAGTATAAAGTAAGGAAGCCGTTTTTTCGATATAAATATGTAGAAATATTGAGAAAATACAATGTTTTGCTTGATTTTATGGACGGTTTATGATATTATACCAAATTGTGATATATTAATTTCCTTGCTCTCGGTGAGACGAGGGCCAGAGACCAAAAGGAGGTAACTACAATGAATAAGTACGAATTATGCGTGGTTGTTAGCGCAAAAATCGAAGATGAAGAGAGAGCAAAAGTCATTGACAAGTGCAAAGCTTACGTTGAAAGATTTGGCGGTACCATCACAGAAGTAGATGAATGGGGTAAGAAGAAACTTGCTTACGAAATTCAGAAGATGAAAGAAGCTTTCTACTACTTTATCAGATTCGAAGCTGAAAGCACTGCTCCTGCAGAACTCGAGAATCGCGTTCGCATTATGGACAATGTAATCAGATATTTATGCGTTAGACAGGACGAAGCATAATAGAAAGCGAGATTAAGTATGAATAAAGTTATTCTTATGGGACGTTTAACGAGAGATCCTGAAGTGAGATATTCACAGGGGGAGAACTCTTTGGCAATTGCGAGATATACTCTTGCAGTTGATCGTAGACAGGCAAGAAACAGTGGTGATGATCAGACAGCTGATTTCATCAATTGTGTAGCGTTTGGACGCGCGGGTGAGTTTGCAGAGAAGTATTTCCGTAAAGGAACCAAGATTGCTGTTTCAGGACGTATTCAGACCGGTAGCTATACCAACAAAGATGGTGTGCGTGTTTTCACCACAGAAGTTGTTGTAGAGGATCAGGAGTTTGCAGAAAGCAAGAATGCATCCGCAGGCAGTGAAGGTGGATTCACCGGTGGTAACTTTAACAGACCGGCACCCAGTGGTGCAGGAGATGGCTTCATGAATATTCCGGATGGAATTGATGAAGAATTACCGTTTAACTAATTTTAATAATAAGATAGGAGGCACTGACCATGGCTTTTAATAAAGCAGAGAAATCCGATTCTCCAATGAGAAAAAAAGGCGGAATCCGCAGAAGAAAAAAAGTTTGTGTATTCTGTGGTAAAGATAATGTGATTGATTACAAAGACACTAATAAGTTGAAGAGATACGTATCTGAGAGAGGTAAAATCCTTCCTCGTCGTATCACAGGAAACTGTGCAAAGCATCAGAGAGCACTTACAGTTGCTATCAAGAGAGCTCGTCACCTATCATTGATGCCTTATACTTGTGATTAATTTACCAATGAGACCGGTTGTGAAAACAATCGGTCTTTTTTTGTTGAGTTCTCTTTATCATATGTGACAATAAAATTAAAAATGTGACAGAAATATTAAGCGATTTAACAAATAATTATGTAGATTAGTTTGCAAAACTTTGGTATAATATGTGTTAAGTTTCGAGTTGTTATTTTAAATTTGGGATAAGGGTATTATTGATAGATTTACATATACAAGGGGTATATAGTATGAAAAACCATATCAAGATTAAGGGGCGCATAAAGACATATTTGAATTTCACCATATATTTAGGAATTTTATTATGCGCAGTTTCCATAGCGGTAGCCGTGGTGGATTTGACGGCGGGTCTTATTGTAAGCGGATTCACTTTGTTCTATTTAGTAATTACATTATCTTTGTATTATTATAATAAGCCCATGATAATGAATGAGCTTGTTAGTTTTGCGACGGAATACGGACAAATTCAACGAAGGCTTTTGCGCGAACTGGATATTCCATACTGTTTGCTTGATGACACCGGAAAAGTTATGTGGACAAACATTGCTTTTGAATCAATGGTGCATCAGCAGAAAGGATACAATAAATCCATTACTTCTCTGTTCCCCAGCATTACAAGAGAGAAATTGCCGGATGATAATGGTGTGGATGAAACACAGTATGAGTTAAAGTATGAAGGCGGAGAGTATATTGCTAAATTCAAAAAAGTTTCTCTGCAGGAAATGGCAGCTCATAGCGATATGATTGAAGCGGAAGGCTATGACGGATACCTGATAGCGGTGTACATTTATGATGAAACGGCATTACAGTTGGCATTGCGAGAAGTAGATGACCAGTCATTGGCTGTGGGAATGATTTATTTGGACAACTATGAAGAGGCATTGGAAAGTGTTGAAGAAGTAAGGCGCTCTCTGTTGATTGCGTTGATTGACAGAAAGGTGAATAAATATATATCTGCAATTGACGGTATTTCTCGTAAGCTTGAGAAAGACAAGTACTTGATTATTCTTCGTAAAAAAGCGCTTAAGCAGTTACAGGAAACACGTTTTGATTTATTGGAAGATGTAAAGACCGTAAATATTGGTAATGAGATGGCCGTTACCATGAGTATTGGTGTGGGATTGGGAGGACTTTCCTATGCGCAGAATTATGAATTTGCGCGCAATTCCATTGATTTGGCTTTGGGACGCGGTGGTGACCAGGCTGTTATTAAGACTCCGGAGAGCATTACATATTATGGCGGAAAGAGCCAACAGGTAGAAAA
The DNA here is from genome assembly GCA_045590095.1 of Acetatifactor sp. Classification (GTDB taxonomy): domain Bacteria; phylum Bacillota; class Clostridia; order Lachnospirales; family Lachnospiraceae; genus Acetatifactor. The sequence continues at coordinate 8,593 of JAZNQI010000080.1, forward strand.
GAATACTCGAGTAAAGGCAAGAGTAAAAGCACATGCATTACGAGAAATCATTACGGCAAAAGACAAAGTAATTGTAATGGGACATCGCATGGCGGATGTGGATAGTTTTGGTGCTTCGGTAGGTATTTATCGTATTGCAAATGCTTTGGGAAGAAAAGCACATATTGTACTCAATGATATTACAACTTCGGTAAAACCGTTGGTGGAATTGTTCAAGAATAATCCGGAGTATGACGACGATATGATTATCGGTAGCCAGCAGGCGATTGATATGGCAGGTAATAATGTGGTGCTTGTAGTTGTTGATGTAAACAAGCCGTCTATTACGGAATGCCCGGAATTGTTACGTCATTGTAAGTCTGTAGTGGTATTAGATCATCATAGACAGAGTACGGAAACTATTGAAAACGCAACATTATCCTATGTGGAAGCATATGCTTCTTCGGCTTGTGAGATGGTCTCTGAAATCTTACAGTATACCTATGACAATATTAAAATCAGAACAGAAGAAGCGGATTGTATGTATTCCGGTATTATGATTGATACCAATAACTTTATGAGCAAAACGGGTGTACGTACTTTTGAGGCGGCAGCATTCCTCCGTAGAAATGGCGCTGATGTAACTCGTGTCAGAAAGTTGTTTAGAGAGGATGCTACAGAGTATAAGGCAAAGGCCGATGCGGTAAGTCAGGCTGAGATTTATAAGCAATGCTTTGCGATTTCCGTATGTACCAATGAAGATTTACAAAGCCCTACGATTATCGGTGCGCAAGCGGCAAATGAGCTTTTGAATATTAAGGGTGTAAAAGCTAGTTTTGTGCTGACAGATTATCAGGGTAAAATTTATGTCAGTGCCCGTTCCATTGATGAGGTCAATGTACAGATTATTATGGAGCGTTTGGGCGGTGGCGGTCATATGTCAATTGCTGCCTGTCAGATGGAAGGTGTTGGATTGATTGAAGCAATCGGAGTGCTTAAGAAAGTAATTGATGATATGCAGGAGAATGGTGAAATATAAGAAGGAGTTTGTTATGAAAATAATTCTTTTACAGGATGATAAGAAATTGGGCAAGAAAGGTGATATAATTGAAGCAAGCGAAGGCTATGCAAGAAATTATATATTACCAAAGAAAATTGGTGTGGAAGCCAGCGCAAAAAATATGAATGATTTGAAATTGCAAAAGGCAAATGAAGCTAAGATTGCACAGCAACAGTTGGATGCAGCGAAGGAATTGGCTAAGGTATTAGAAACCAAGCAGGTTGTGGTGAAAATGAAGGCCGGTGAGGGCGGAAGAACCTTTGGTTCTGTGTCCAGCAAAGAAATCGTAGCAGAGTTCAAGGCACAGCATGGTATTGAATTGGACAAGAAAAAAATTATTTTACAGGATGCGCTGAAGAGTTTTGGAAATTATGAGGTGTCAGTGAAATTGCATCCTCAGGTAACAGGCAAATTCACCGTGAAAGTAACAGAAGCTTAAGGAAATGAGTCATGGATGAAACAGCATTAAAAAGACTAATGCCTCACAGTATCGAGGCAGAACAATCGGTAATCGGTTCCATGATTATGGATCGTGACGCTATTGTGGTAGCATCAGAAATGATTTCCGGTGATGATTTTTATAATAAGCAGTATGGTATTCTTTTTGAAACCATGGTAGAACTGAATGATAAGGGCATGCCTGTAGATTTGGTAACGCTTCAGGACAAGTTAAAAGAGAAAGAGGTGCCGCCGGAAGTAAGCTCTTTGGAGTTTGTGAGAGAGTTAGTTACGGCAGTGCCTACTTCTGCAAATATCAAGTATTATGCTAATATTGTGTCAGAGAAGGCTTCTATGAGGCGATTAATACGTTTTTGCGAAGAAACCGCGAATGTGTGCTATACGGGCAAAGAGGAGCTGGATTATATACTGAATGATACTGAGAAAAAGGTATTCCAGTTAGTACAGCGTAAGAACACCGATGATTTTACTCCGATTCGTCAGGTGGTTATGAATGCCATGGACAAGATTGAAGCGGCATCCAAAACCAAGGGATATGTTACAGGTATTCCGACAGGCTTTTTGGATTTGGATTATCGTACAGCGGGTATGCACCCATCTAATCTGATTTTGATAGCGGCTCGTCCAGCTATGGGTAAAACAGCGTTTGTTTTGAATATAGCGCAGCATGTGGCTTTTAGGCAGAATAAGACCGTTGCTATTTTCAGCCTGGAAATGAGCAAGGAAGAATTGATTAATCGTATGTTTTCCTTGGAGTCTAACGTGGAAGCGCAGAATTTGCGTACCGGTCAGTTGAATGATGAGGAATGGGACAAGCTGATTGAAAGTGCAGGAATAATCGGCCGTTCAAAACTATTTATAGATGATACGCCCAGTATTACTGTGGCAGAACTCCGTACCAAATGCAGAAAATTGAAATTGGAACAGGATTTATCCTTGATTATCATTGACTACTTGCAGTTAATGTCAGGAAGCGGACGTTCTGAATCGAGACAGCAGGAAGTATCGGAAATATCACGTTCCTTAAAGGCCTTAGCCAGAGAACTGAGTGTACCGGTTGTGGCATTGTCTCAGCTTAGCCGTGCAGTAGAATCAAGACCGGACAAACGACCTATGATGTCAGATTTGCGTGAATCAGGCGCAATTGAGCAGGATGCTGACTTGGTTATGTTTATATATCGTGATGATTATTACAATCATGATACCCCTAAAAAAGACATTGCAGAAATAATTATTGCGAAGCAAAGAGCCGGTTCTATCGGTACCGTAGAATTAGCATGGTTGCCCAAGTATACTAAATTCGCAAACTTGGAAAAGTAACGAGCCATGCACAGACAAGACGAAAGAGACGCGTTGGGAGCTTGCTCACAAAAGCGTATGTTGCGGCTTGGATGTATACGGCGACTGCCGACCATGAGGAAGTAGCCCGGTAGGGCGGAATCCGAATGGGGCATGGCGAGAGTTGAGAGGAGCGAGTCGACTGCCGACCATGTCCCCAATTAAATACAGTGTTTACTAAAGAGAACTTTCGAAAGAAGAAGGTTCTCTTTTTATATTTATTTTCAACAGAAAGGAGAACAAGATGGATAATTATTTACTTATTTCAGATGCGGCCAAAAGAGTGCAGGTGGAAAGCCATGTGCTGAGTTACTGGGAAGAGGAATTGAATTTACCGATTAAGAGAAATGAACTGGGGCACAGATATTACACGGATAAGGATATAGAACGTTTTGTACAGATTAAGACCATGAAAGAGAGGGGATTGCAGTTGAAGGCGATTAAAATGATTTTAAAGAATGGAAAGTTAGATGTATTACCAACTAATGAAGATGTGGAAATGGAGCCTATTGGAGCGGAGGAGACGGTGTCAGGTAACGAAGAAGAACAGAGCATGGTACATACGGGGTTGGCCATTGATATTGTGCGAAAGGAAGAGTTACAGCCCGAGAAAGAAGAGAGCAGAGAGGAAAAAGCAAAACGCTTACAGTGGTTGTTGCAGCAATTAATACGAGAAACTCTACAGGAGAATAATAAGGAGTTGTGCAAAGAGATTCGTGATGACATTGTGAAAGAATTGGATTATCAGTTCCGATGTCAGGATGAAAAAGAGCAGGAGCGTGAGAAAGAAAGAGAAAAGAGAAGTGAGGAGTATTATAAGAAGATGGATGAGCTGCTTCGAACAAAGAGTGGGAAGCTGAGAAGAGAAAAGAAAAAAAGACATCTCTCGTTTTGAGAGATGTCTAAAAGGCAACTTGTAAAAATTGCAATTATTCTTCTTCAATAGCACCAACGGGGCACTGACCTGCACAAGCACCACAAGAGATGCAGGTATCAGGATTGATTTCGAATTTGCCGTCGCCCATGCTGATAGCACCAACAGGACACTGTGCTTCACAAGCACCACAAGCTACACAAGAATCTTTAATAACAAATGCCATGATAAAATCCTCCTACATTGATAAAAATTTCTCAATTACCAATGTTATTGTAATACAAAGTTTTAATAAATACAAGAGTTTATTGAAAAAAGTCTATTCTTTTATTAATCCTAACTCTAAACGACGCTTTCGAAGACCGTTTAAAATAACTTGTTTCTTTTCTTTTGCCACTTCTTTGTCCATGGCAGGAACACCGGCAAGTTTATATTGCATGCCTAATTTTTCATACTTTACTTCTCCCATAGTGTGATAGGGAAGAACATCTAATGCTTTAAGATTAGTGAATTGTCCGATAAAGTATCCGAGTGCCTCCAGATATTTGTCGTCGTCAGTAATCCCGGGAACTACCACATGGCGTATCCACATATCTACTTTACGATCGTTTAAATAGGCTGCAAACTCCAAAATACGCTGATTTGGCTGTTCGGTTAACTCTTTATGCTTAATCGGGTCAATATGCTTAATATCCAGCATTACAAGGTCTGTCAGGGTCATAAGCTTGTCCAGCTTTTCCATAAAGACAGGACTGTCCGGATTGTATGCAATACCGGAGGAATCGATGCAGGTATGAATATCCTTGGCTTTTGCCAGTGTGAATAATTCGATTAAGAAATCTATTTGCATCAAAGGTTCGCCGCCGGTCACGGTAATGCCGCCCCCGCGATAGAAGCCTTTGTTTCTTTCGTATTGTTCAATAATATAAGCAGGCTCCATTAAGGTGCCGCCGTTCATAGGCCAGGTGTCCGGATTATGGCAATAAGCACAGCGCATGGGACAACCCTGCACAAATACGACGAAACGCACGCCGGGTCCGTCTACCGTACCAAAACTTTCCAATGAGTGAATTCTTCCTTGCATAATGGGTTCCTTTCTGCAGAAAAAAGATAGTTAGAAAACCCGGGAAGAGAAATCTTCCCGGGCTAAAGTATGCCAACCATTTCGTTAGCTACCAACTGTTAGTTGGGTGTTATCTCTATGATTAGATTCCCTGATGGAAAGTACGAGAGATAACGTCAGCCTGCTGTTCAGGAGTTAACTTAATGAAGTTAACAGCGTATCCGGATACACGGATAGTAAGCTGAGGATAGTTTTCAGGATGAGCCTGAGCATCTAATAAAGTTTCTTTGTTCAAAACGTTAACATTGAGATGATGTCCACCCTTAACTGAATAACCATCAAGTAATGCTACTAAGTTGTCAATCTGAGCGCTATTTGCAGTCATGATATTGTCCTCCTATATTTTTGATTTCAGCCATTAAGTAGCTGAGTAATGAATAGTTTCTGAAAGACTATTTGTAATCATCAAGTCCTTCGTGAAGTGTCGGTATGCTACAAGCTAACGGAGTGCGTGAACAATCCGAGCAGCCCATTGTCTGAACGTTTTTTGACTGTTTGCTTTCAGCGTCAAAGTCCACATTTACATGTCCTACGCCGTTTAGCATTCCGCTGTCCAACATTTGTACAAGGTCGTCAATCATTTTCTTTTCGTCCATCGGAATCACACACCTTTCTATATATTCCGGGGACTTTAGTGTCCCCGGAAACATGAATTATAATTCGATATCAAGATCACCAGCGATAATCTGGTCTTCTTTACCAAGAGCACCGGGGATAATGGTAAATGTATTAGAAATACCATCCTGTGCATCCTTGAAAGGAAGCTTAGCAACTGATGCTAAGGAAGCTACTGCACCATGAGTATCACGGCCGTGCATAGGGTTAGCACCGGGAGCGAAAGGCTGACCTTTCTTACGTCCATCAGGAGTGTTACCTGTAGCCTTACCATAGGTTACGTTAGAAGTAATGGTAAGAATAGAAGTGGTAGGGATACCATTTCTGTAGGTATGATGTCTTCTGATAGCGGTCATGAACTTAGATACAAGTTCCTGCGCGATAGAGTCTACGCGGTCATCGTCGTTACCGTATTTAGGGAAGTCACCTGTTGTCTTGAAGTCAACGATGATTCCGTCTTCGTCTCTGATAACTTCAACCTTAGCATACTTAATAGCTGATAAGGAGTCAGCACAGATAGAAAGACCAGCAACACCTGTTGCGAAATATCTCTTAACGTCTCTGTCATGAAGAGCCATTTCTGCTCTTTCATAGCAGTACTTGTCGTGCATATAGTGGATTACGTTCAAGGTGTTTACGTAAACATCTGCCTGCCACTCGATCATGTCGATGAACTTGCTCATAACATCATCGTAGTCAAGAACGTCACCTTCTACAGGACGATACTTAGGACCAACCTGCTTCTTGGTAACTTCGTCAACACCACCGTTCAAAGCGTATAATAAACACTTAGCAAGGTTTGCACGAGCTCCGAAGAACTGCATTTCCTTACCGATAACCATTGAAGATACGCAACATGCAATACCGTAGTCATCGCTGTGTTCAGGTCTCATCAATTCATCGTTTTCGTACTGAATAGATGAAGTAAGGATAGAGGTCTTAGCACAGAATCTCTTGAAGTTCTCAGGAAGTCTAGGAGACCAAAGAACAGTCAAGTTAGGTTCAGGTGAAGCACCCAAGTTGTAAAGTGTATTTAAGTAACGGAAGCTCATCTTGGTAACCATGTGACGTCCGTCTACACCAACCCCAGCCAAAGACTCGGTTACCCATACAGG
>JAZNQI010000081.1:0-37890 GCA_045590095.1 Acetatifactor sp.
ACGGAACGAGTAACGGAGGAAGTGACAGAACGAGTAACGGAGGAAGTGACGGAACGAGTAACGGAGGAAGTGACGGAACGAGTAACGGAGGAAGTGACGGAAAAGGTGACGCAGAAAGTAACAGAGGAAGTAACTCAGAAAGTAACAGACGAAGTAACTCAACGAACGGCGGAGAATGCGACTATTAATTTACTGCGAAAAGGGATTGGGGTAGATATTGTGGTAGAGTGTATTAAGGAAATCTCTGCACAACGGATTCAGGAGTTGTATAATATGGTTAACGGGCAGCAGTGCAAAGCATAGCTGCCCGCTATTTTTTGCGGAATTTTCCGGGGGAACAGCCCGCATGTTTGTGAAATTGTCGGCAAAAATGTTCTACATTATGATAACCGCAAGCTTCTGAGATTTCCAAAACGGTATTGGAGGTGTAAATCAAACGTTCTTTTGCCATTTGGATGCGCCCTGCGATTACATCGTCCATACAGGTAATTCCAAAGGCTTTTTTGTAAATAAGCTGCAAATGTCCGGTGCTGATATGTAATTCAGCTGCCATTTGGTCTACATTCCAATCCAATTGGGGATTGTTCAGTATACGCTTGCGGAGCAGTGTCAGGTCCGTGGTGCGAGAGGTGGTCAAATCCTTGGTGGAATCTTGCCTGAGTTTTAGGAAGAGGGAATGGAGCAGATTGGAAATTATCAATTCGCTATCCAGAGAAGAGAAGGAGGATTCCCAAGTCAACAGTTTAAATAAATTGTGGCAATATTCCGGGTCGGATACAGGAAATGGTTTGCCCGTAAGGGGAAAGTGTGTAACAAAAGCTTCCGTAGAGGAAAAGCGGAGCCAGTCATTGCCATAATATTCCCCGCAGGCTTTGTAATATACTTTTTGACCCGGAGCATATAAAATGGCGCAATTAGCAGGGTATTCCTGCAAAACACCGTCCACCCAGAATTCTGCCGGAGTAGATGTCAATAACAGTAAATAATTATCTTCTAAAGGAAAATCATAAACAAAGTCGTGTGGATGCTCGGCACTATAACCGATAAAGTGAATAATGTTCATATCCGGAGAACTCCTTTCACACTCTTCATATGAGAAAAGGTCAATTTTTAGTTATTATATATCATTGCAGTTTTGGGTGCAAGCAGGTAGTATATATGTTAATAAGCGTATTATCGGAAGTCTGTGGTTGTGAGACGAAAGATAAATGCCTTATCAGCAATTTTTACTGTTACAGAACGGGGGAAATAACATGATGCGTAAATACGAAGATTTGAATCGAATTCATGAAAATACCATGGCGCCCAGAGCACATTATATTCCGTATGATTCCTTGGAAAAGGCATTGGGGGGCGAAAAGGGTGATTCCGCTTATTATCGTTTATTAAACGGAGAGTGGGAGTTTGCATATTTTGCAAGAGATATCGACTGTCCTAAGATGATTGATAAATGGGACAAGATTGCGGTACCTTCCTGCTGGCAAATGACCGGCTATGAAAAGCCCTACTATACAAATGTTTGTTATCCTTATCCGGTGAATCCGCCCTATGTGCCCGATGACAATCCTTTGGGTGTATACCGGAAGGTGGTTGAGGTGACGGCGGATTATGCGAAGCGTTGTAATTATTTGGTATTTGAAGGTGTAGCGCCTTGCTTTGAACTGTTTGTGAATGGTGAGTATGTGGGATATTCTACCGTTTCTCACAGCACTTCTGAGTTTGCGGTTTCTTTGAAAGAAGGCAGCAACGAAATTTTGGTAAAGGTCTACAAATGGTGTGTTTCCAGCTATTTGGAGGACCAGGACTTCTTTAGAAATAACGGTATTTTCCGTGATGTGTATTTGTTAAGCAGACCGGAAGGTCATTTATTTGATATTAATATCGGTTTTGACAGTAAGGGCATTTATTATGACGGTACATTCAAAGTGTTTGACGCAGAAGGTGAGGAAACTGATTTGGCAAGCCCCATTCTCTGGAATGCGGAGCAACCCTACCTTTACACTGTGGTTGTGGAGCACGCAGGGGAATTCATTCCTTTCAAAATCGGTTTAAGAGACCAAAAAATCAGTGAAAAAGGCGAATTATTAATCAATGGTGTCAGTGTGAAGCTAAAGGGTGTGAATCATCATGATACGCATCCGGACACAGGCTATGTATTGACTTACGAAGAGATGAAGAAGGAACTTCTGATTATGAAGTCTTTAAACATCAATACTATCCGTACTTCCCATTATCCTCCTCAGCCTATTTTCATAGAATTGTGTAATGAGTTGGGCTTCTATGTGGTGGACGAGGCGGATCTGGAGACTCATGGTTTTTGCGGTCGCAGAACAGGATGGTCCTATGATGCGGATGAACTTTGGCCTGCCAGAAATCACCAGTGGAAGGATGCCTTTGTAGACAGAGCAGCCAGATTGTATGAAAGGGACAAGAACAACACCTGTATCGTTATGTTCAGTTTGGGAAATGAAAGCAATTTCGGTACCAATCACGAGGCGATGAGTGAATATATCAGAGGCCGCGAGAAGGCGCGCACCGGCATGAACCGACTGGTGCATTACGAAGGTGCTTACTGCAATAATGAGGGCAGCAAGGATCCGGATGCGGTGGATTTGGTCAGCAGGATGTACTGTCCGGCGCAGCATTTGACGGACTATCAGATTAAGTCCGGAGACACCAGACCCTTCTTCCTGTGCGAGTATTCCCACGCTATGGGCAACGGACCCGGAGACGTGGTGGATTACTGGCAGGAAATTGAAAAACATGATTACATGATTGGCGGATGTATCTGGGAGTGGGCAGACCACGTGGCGCCCATAGAAGAAGGCAAATTCGGATACGGCGGCGACTTTGGAGAAGCAACCAATGACGGCAATTTCTGTTGTGATGGTCTGGTGTTCCATGACCGTAGCTTAAAGGCCGGTTCTTTGGAGGCAAAATATGCGTACCAGCCTTTTAGAGCGAGCTACAGGGACGGAGTGCTTACTATCAGAAACTGTTATGATTTTAAGAACTTGATTGAGTATGATTTTGCATGGGAAGTGACCGTGGATGGTGTGGTATGTGACCATGGTGAGTTCAAAGCGGACTGTCCGCCTCATGAATGTGTGGATGTGGATTTGGACTTTGAAGCTCCATGCGGAAAATACGGTACTTACTTAAATGTGTACATGAAGGATGCAACCGGTTATGAACCGGGCTTTGAGCAGATGGAATTGTGCGCAGGAACCCTTTCGGCAGGCCACGCTGCGGATTGTGAGGAAAGTGCAGGGAATGAAGCATGTGCAGGAATTGCGGGATGCGCCGAGACTGCCCATGCAGAAAATTGTGCTTGTGAAGAAGCGGGAGTGCAGATTACCGAGGAGGGCGAATACGCTGTGATTTCCGGAGAGGGCTTCTGCCACCGTTTCAATATGCACTACGGTCAGTTGGAGCAGCTGGATGACTTCCTGAAGACCCCTTTGAAGCTTTCCGTGTGGCGTGCACCTACCGATAATGACCGCAATATAAAGGGCAGTTGGTATGGTTCCCGTTACGATTGTGTTTACAACAAAGTGTATGAGCGCAGTATTTGCGGCAACCGGATTAAGATAAAAGCAGCATTGTCCCCTATTTCCAAGATGCCCATCTTTACCTATGAAAGTACCTACACCTTTGGTGCAGACGGAAGTATTGAGGTGGCATTGCAGGGCAAATTTGACCAGCAGAAACCTTTCCTGCCGCGTTTGGGATTCGAGTTTAAGGTGGCAGAAAAGGCATTTACATATTTTGGATACGGACCTGCGGAGTCTTATATTGATATGCATCACGGTTCCAAGATGGGTATGTATGAAAGTACTGCCGAGGCGGAATATGTTTCCTACATCATGCCCCAGGAGCACGGCAGCCATTACAATACCAAGTTCTTACGTTTAGGAGAATATGTGATTGAATCGGCACAAGGTTTCTCTTGCAATGTTTCAGAGTATTCTACTGAAGAATTGACAAGGAAAAATCACTATTTCGACTTGAAGAAGGATGAGTTTACCAATGTCCGTGTGGATTACAAGGTAAGCGGCATCGGTTCTAACAGTTGCGGACCGGACCTTTTGGAGCGGTATCGAATGAACGACGGCAAGGTGGAGTTTCGGTTTATGATTCACAAGAAGCAGAATAAGTAGGGCGGGCGTCAGGTCCGGCAGGTAAACAAGGGGGCTTCTCCTTGCGGAAAAAAATGCGCAGAGGCGCGGAAAGAGGAAAACATGAAAATATTTTGTTATACAAGGGAACCCTTAGAGGATATTATTTATGCGGCACGTTTGGCATACAGCATGCATCTGGCTTATGAAAAGGATGGAGAAATCATCCCCTTCCACCACAACGAGGGCCTTTTGTATGCAACCGGCGTCAGTGACCCGGAAACAGGTGTGATTACTGCCAAGAGTTTGAAGCATCCGTACATGTTTGAAAAAGCGGATGGTACCTACGGTATTGTAGCAGTGCGTACAGAAGCAGAGGGCGAGCCGGAGGCGGACAACGCAGGCTGTGTGCTGGTGTTTGAAACAGGGGATTTTGTGCATTATAAAGAAATTGGTTTGTATCGTTTGCAGGAGAGCGGTATTGTGCAGAAGGTAAAGGCTGAGTATTGCAAGGACTGCGGCGCCTATAAGTTTGCCTGGCAGACGGAAGATGGTAAATGGCTGAACGGTAAGGGAAATCCCTACATAGGCGAGGCGATTAGCGAGGTGAAGGATTGTGACTGCGCAGGTGCCTGCGTGGGCGGCGCTTGTGATGTGCCTGGCGGAAATTGTGGTGTGACAGAGAGCGGGTGCGATGCAGCAGGTGCTTGTACCTGCGTGTGCGAGGGCGCCGTATGGGGCAACAGCCTCTGTATCAGCGATGAAATGGGCGACTATTTACTGAAGAAGCTCATGGTGCCCGTATGCGAGAAGGTGGTTCCTTATAAGGATGGCGCAGAAGTAACAGGCGCCGTTTCGACAGAAGAACTGGCGGGAGTAAAGGCAGCGGCCTTTTATAGTGATGGTTCCATGGTACTTCGCAAAATTGACTGGGAGATGCCGGCAGCAGGAGCGACAGAAGCTACCGGATACGTACATCAGGAATACTTTGACTTCCCCTTTACGGAGAACAGAGCGGATCCTTGCTGTATGTATCGTGACGGAAAATATTACTTTATTGCAACCAATGATGCAGATAGAGAACATACCTTATATATGCGTTGTTCCGACACCTTGCAGGGAGTGGCAACGGCAGAGGAAACCTTGTACTTGGATTCTACAACCTATGAGGGTATCGGCGGTCTTTTGTGGGCACCGGAATTCCATGAAATCGATGGCAGATTATATATTTTTCATGCGGCTACCCCGGGAGAATTTTTCTGGGAGGAGTCCCATGTGATGCAGCTTCGCGCGGGCGGCGATCCTATGTGCAGAGCGGACTGGTCCAAGCCCCATATGGTGATGAAAAAGGACGGTACCCCCTTGTGCGAGGCGGGCAAAGTCATTTCCTTAGATATGACTACCTTTGAATATGAGGGCGAATTGTATGCAATGTGGTCTCAGAGGCAGTTCTTGCCGGTGGATCAGGGAGCTTGGCTGTATCTTGCCAAAATCGACCGCAAGGAGCCTTGGAAATTGTTAAATGACCCGGTGTGCATTGTGAAGCCGGAGTACGGCTGGGAAAACAACCACACCTTCGTAGTGGAAGGCCCCTATGCTTTGGAAAGGGACGGACAATTGATGATTACTTACTCCGGTGCAGCAGTGGATGCAACTTACGTGGTGGGCTTGCTGAAACCGGTTATGGGAAGTGATATTATGGATCCCGCTAACTGGACCAGAAGCAACTATCCGTTTATGTCTTCCCGTTCGGCGGAGGATGAGTACGGTACCGGTCATAATTCTTATGTAGAGGATGAAAACGGACTTGTCTGGAATTTCTACCACGGCAGACGCGGCGTGACAGGCCCCCGTTCTTCGGGTGCCAGAAGAGTACATTTTGACATTGACGGCGAGCCTATGTTGGATGTGATTGATGCGGTGGATTTGCCCAAAGAAATGAGAAATATTAAAGTGAAATTGCAGTAAAACATGTATGATATAGAGACTATAATGACATTTATTTTGAACAGAGCCTGCGGTGGGAACCGCAGGCTCTGTTACATATGTGAGAGGTTCTTTTTTCGGAGATGAAATGATGATTGCTAAGGGTTGTGAGAGTGATAATTGCGTCAAAAGATCTAATAGCAGATAGAAATGAAAGAAATACAAAATCTATATGCCGATTATGTCTATTTTTATCCGTCTGGGTAATGCAATTATGAGGAAGGAACATATAGAAGTGATATTTGGAAGCTTCCTATATGTTCTAAAACTCAAAAAGGGAAGCAAATCTGAGATATTGGGGCATTATTTAGCAGATAGAGGTCGGTAAATAGAAAAATATATATGTTGTACTTGAAAAAACTTACGATATTTTTAAGTAAAATGAATGCAAATGACAGATAGAAGACCCCAAAATATAGAATATATATGCGATATCATTGTGTAAGTGAAAAAAGTCTACGGGATTGATATATCCCGCAGACTCTTGTGTTAATTTTGCCATATTTCAAAATCGGGCATCTCACCACCCCAGTCACTGCCGGGGAATTGAGGCATTTCACCGCCCCTGTCACCGCCTGGGAATTGAGGCATTTCACCGCCCCAGCCGCCGCCTGGGAATTGAGGCATCTCACCGCCCCGGTCACCGCCGAAGTCGGGCATTTGTTCGCCCGGAGCTTCGCCCTTATCTTCATCACGATTGCCGCGATTGCCACCCATGTCGTCTCTGCCACCGTCGAAATTGTCCTTACTGCCACCGAATCCGCCCTTACCGCCGCCGAAGCCCATGGAGCCCATGTCGGAGATGTTGAGGGAAGAGGCATCCACCAAGGTGGATGAATTTTGCGTCTGTGTGGTGGAACCGATGGTGCCGTCCAGCTGTCCGGCTACGCTCTGTGCGCGAAGAAGGCAGAATTCACGCAAGGTGGAAACGCCGGTTTCAAATTCTTCGTAGGTACAGAATGCAGTCGGGTCCTTCTGCACGTAGGGTGAAATTAGTGCCTTCGTATCATCAAGCATTTCTGCAAAAGCGCCATTATCAAAATACATAGCCAGGAACTCTTCAAAATATTCATGATAGAGCTCGGTATATTCTTCGGATGCAAAAATCCAGGCAATCATGGGACGATCTTCGGCATTACCGCCGGAAACAGGGGAATCAATGGGGTAGTTTACCGAAGAGGTAGCATCTCCACCACCCTGAAAAGTACCGAAAGCAAGGTTGTAGTCCCAAGGGATCATTTGCATCTGTCCGTCTTCCTCATAAAGATAATAATTGTGAATCATGGAGCCTGTATAACTGTCAAAATTCACTACGAAATTGTGGACAACAAAGTAGCGGATGACAGCATCAATATCCACGGTATCCGGAATGTTTTCACCGTTGGTTAAGTCTTTGAGAGCCGTAATCAGGCGCTTCTTGTCCGCCTTCGTAACATTGGTTTTTGCGCTGTTAAAAATATTGGGGTAGCTGTCGGCATCATCATCCACATATTTTAAGAGAACGTCGCTACTGCCGAAGCCGCCGAATCCACCGAAACTCCCCATATCGGGCATGTTGCCACCGAAGTCAGGCATTTGCCCACCGCCGAAGTCACCGAAGTCCGGCATCTGTCCACCGCCGAAGTCACCGAAATCAGGCATCTGCCCGCCGCCGAAGTCACCGAAATCCGGCATCTGTCCGCCGCCGGCACCCCCGGGCATCTGGGGTATGTCGCCCATGTCCGGCATGTTGTCACCGAAGTCAGGCATCTGTCCGCCACCAAAATCTCCACCGAAGTCGGGCATTTCCTCCCAGTCAAAGTCCTCCATATCAAAGCCCTTGCCGTTGCCGCGGCCGCCGCCCATATTCATGCTGTCGGGCTTGTAGAGGTCGCCGAAATCATTGCCGTAGTTACGCTGCAGGAAAGATTCCTCCACGCCTTCCACCGCAAGATACAGTCCCCAGTCCTCGCCGTTTACCGTGATATATACATAACTGCAAAGAGGTGTCGCCACACCCATTTCGCCCATCATCTGATAGGTCAGAAAATCCTTCATGTATGTGTTGTCCTGAATAAGGTTGTTCAGGCAAAGCTTATCCAATCCATGATAAGTGACAGCATTGTCATAATGGTCAAATTCCACCTTAAAGCTGTATCGGTCGTTGCCAAAAGAGTCCACCTGGGTCAGGGAAGTATTTCCTTTGCCGCGAATGGCTATATTGCGGTAGGTTTCTCCGTCAATCACAAGGTCGCAGGTATAGTATTCCTCGCTCTTACAATTGTTCAGAAATTCCTCCCAGTTATCCATCTTTATTTCGATGGTGTGTACTATCGAGGGGTCAAATAATTTATCTTCATAACCCATGGTGCGTCCGCCCGCCATAGAAACGGAGCCGGAAAAGCCCATAAGTACAAGGGTGAGGACCATGGTCAGAGCCAGCACAATACAGCAAATCACATTTATATGCTTATGTGTTGTCATAGAACCTCCTTAACCCATGAAATCTCCGTTATAGCTTACCAAAACGGCGCTGTTAACGCCCTCCATATCGGATAAAGCGTTGATAAAATCAGTATTATCTTCTTTCAGGCGGATTTCCATGTTCAGTTCCACCAGCCCTTTTTGTACAGTCTTGCTCTTTACAAGGCATTTCTGTACCTGGCCACGCACATATTCACGGGCATTCTTTTCTGCGGTTGCATTATCACAGGAAAGCACCAGAATATAAGGTACCTGATGGGGCTTGCGGTTTACAAACACCAGTAAAACCACGCCGATAATCGCGCTGCCGAATACTGCCAAAGGAAGCATGCCTGCCGCCAAAACGATACCGACAGCGATGGACCAGAACAAAAAGGCAATGTCCAAAGGCTCCTTGATAGCAGTACGGAAACGTACGATGGAAAGGGCACCGACCATACCCAAGGAAAGCACTACGTTGGAAACAACCGCCAGAATTACTACGGTAGTAATCATAGTCAGTGCAATGAGGGTGGTACCGAAGCTGGAGGAATACATCACGCCCTGATAGGTTTTCTTGTATACAAAGAAAATAAACATGCCGATGCCAAAGGCCAAAGCCAATGCGATAACCATGTCAAGAATACTGACACTTGCCATATTCTCCAAAAAGCTTGATTTAAAAATGTCCTTGAAACTCATAATAGTTTTCTCCTTTATCTATCTTCCTGAACTGACCGGCAGACTTTCAGTGTACCCGGCAGAGCAGGATATTTTTGTTGTATTTCTGTAAGGTGCGGGTTGTTACCCGTAAATTCTGCAAGCTGCGTACTTGGAAAAGGGCGCCGCATGACGTCCGGACAGTTGCACCAGATCCCGAATAATGTCCGGCAGGTACTCATCCCACTTCACTTCCAAAATGGCGGGGGCGTCCTTTGCCGGAACCATAACGCAGTCCGGATTCAGGAAATCCGTGCCATCAAGCCCGGTGCGGAGGTTGTAGTCCAATGTCACACGTACATTGCCCGGTGCATATACGTAGGCCTCTCTGGTGTATTCCACCAAGGTCTTGGGCTTCAAGCCCTGACTGCGCATTTTGCTGATAAATTCCCGGGTAAGTGGAGCCGTAAGTCCTGTGTCCGTTGCCTGTGCAGAAGGAACAGTACCTTCGCCGTCAGTTGCATTCGGTGCTTTGCCTAGGTCGGCTTCCCGTGTCCCGGTAGCAACCACCGGCGCTTTACCTGCCAGCAATGCTTCCACCTGCGCCGTCGTCAGCCTCACGCTTTGTTTGTTGCACAGCCCGTTTATCTTGCTCTTTTTTTCCAGCCGAATAAAATTCGTATCTCCGTTGTAACAGCGGAGGCGGAACTTCTCGTGTTTGTTTACACCATCCAGCTTTTCGCGCAGCGCCTTGTTGTTGTCATTGTCAAAGTACAAGCTGCGGATTATGTAGCGACCGTCTTTTGCATGAGAATCCGGCTTCATTACCGCCTGCAAGCGGGAACGGAGCGCCAACAGGTCGCCGTAGCTGATTTCTATTTTTTGTTCGTGCCTGTATTTGATTGCATTCACCTTCTTTCTGTAAGCCTAGGGTCTATTTTAAATAGATAATGTATTAAAACTGTGTGCAGTGTGTGAAAAAAATGTGAATTTTGCTACGTTACACCTGCGAAACGTGCATGTTTTTGAATTGTTATTCTGCACAGTATACCATATACTTGTATCTATCAAGCACAGATATGTTTGATAAGTTAACAGCCCAAAATGATATTAGAATCATTTGATACTGTTATGAGGGGTGTGACTTCCGAGGAGGAGAATTATGAAAAAAGCAATCGGATAAATGGCTGTTTTGCTCTTGTCAGTAACCATGCTCGGAAGTTGTGGAGGGGAGATAGATACCGACACAGATGGTGCTGACGAGGGAAAACAGCGGTTTTGAAAGCAAAAAAATTGTGCTCTGATAAAGAAAAGGCCTGCGGAAGGAATAAACCACCGCAGGCTTGTTTTTATGACACCTCGCCAAGTGCCGGCGTTTGCAAGGTCTTGCTTATAATTTCTGTACAAATTCTTTGGTGAGCTTCGCACAGTCGTGCGCTGCCTTGCGCTCAAAGGTAGGATAGTCCATGTCGGCGCTGTCGTCCGCCTTGTCCGAAATGGCACGGATAATTACGAAAGGCACCTTGTTTAAGAAACAAGCATGTGCAATGGATGCGCCCTCCATCTCTGCACAGTCGCCTTGGAAACTCGCGATAAGACGCTCCTTTACTTCCTTGCTGGAAATGAACTGGTCACCACTGACCACTCTGCCCACGATGGCATGCAAGTCCGGATTTACCTCTTCGCAGGTCGCCTTTGCCAAAGCCACCATCTGCTCATCTGCCACAAACTCTCTGGTGCCTAACTGCGGCACTTCGCCCAGCGCATATCCGAAAATCGTCACATCCACATCATGATGAATCACATCCCTAGAAATCAAAATATCGCCAATATCCAGCTTCGCATTCAAAGAACCGGCGATACCTGTGTTAATCACATGAGTCACCGCAAACATATCCACCAGAATCTGCACGCAAACAGCAGCGTTAATCTTGCCGATACCGCACTGCACGACAACCACATCAGCCTTGCCCAGCTTACCTTCGAAAAACTGCATATTCGCCTTCGTAGTAGTGGAAGTCACTTCCATCTGCGCCTTCAAAGTCTCCACTTCCATCTCCATAGCGCCAATAATACCAATCTTGTTCATATCTTTCACCCGGCGCCCGCAGGGCGCCTGCTCCTTTGCTGTAAATTATTAAATATATGTTTTTGCATGTACTTAACGTACGTTATACGCTGAGTTTATTATAGTGGTTTGTGAGGGGAAATGCAATGAGTTTTGTGAGAAAGAAGGGGCGGGGAAATTTAGGGAAAATGTTGAGAAAAGGGGAGGGAAGTGGTAGAATGTGACTATGAGAGTAACGCAATAGGGAGGTGTGCGGCTATGGATGACAGATGGTCAGGAGCTGGATAGAAAACAGATTGCAGTTTTACTAGGAGCAACAGAACGATGTTTGTAAAATAATTTAGTCATATTAGCAGGTGATATAAAGGAGGGATTAGGTGAACTTGTTATTTAGATTTTTACTTGCTTTAAATGCAACATCATGGATGCTTGTGGTTTATGGAATAAAGCAAGGAATGACTATGTGGATTATACCACAATGTTTATTCGGTTTTTTACTTTTATGTATTCCACTTATCCTATCGCTTATTTCAATTGGAATTTCGGGCTTTTTGGGTACAGATTCACTTGGGGGATGTCAAGAATTTGGTTTGGCAGACAATGAATTTTTACCAACATATCTGGGATATTTTTTTGTATCCCTGAGCATTTCGGATAATACAACTATGTTATATTTATACATGATAGTGCTTGTTTTTACATTTGTATCACAAACCCAATATTTTAATCCTATTTTCTTACTGTTTGGTTATCACTATTATCATATTCTTACAAAACAAGGAACGAGAGTGTTTGTAATTACAAGGGGTAAAGTGATACGAAATAAAGAGGAAATAGCGTTTGATAATTTAAAAAGAATCAACGATACTACTTACATTCAAAGAAAGGAAAGACATATATGAATACAGTTTACGTGAAACTTCGTATGAAGGAAAATACAAACAAATACAGAAAGATGCTGTCAACAGAGGAAAATATATATGGAGCATTGCCAGAGATTATTGAAGCATCTCATGATTATACAGTAGGAACAATGTTGGAAGATAGGGAATGGTTTAAAATAGAAGATGTTTCGCAACAGCCTTATGCAATTGATATTTTTTCACAGAGTTTTGAAACATTAGATTTTGATTCGTTGCTTCGAAATGATTTTAAGAAAATAGATTATTTGTTCATTAAAAATGAAACAACTATATTCTTTCAAAATGTCAGCAAGACAAAACTGGCTTCAAAAAAGAAAATAGGAAGTTTTGGTGAGGCTTTTAAATATGAAAGCAATAGTGAAGAGGTTATTATCAATGAATATCCTGATGCAATATATTGTACTGAAAGTGATACGTTATTTTTTAGAAGAATAGAGCCGATTGTTGGGATTTTTAAAGGGATTGCTGAGTTGTATAGAGAAGCTACAGATGAGGAAACAGAACAATTTTTACAAAATGATTTTATTGTTCTTAAGGATGAATACGGGACGGCATGTGTAAAAACGGCCAATCGTAAACGAATTGCTTTAGCGGTCAAGATTCTTTCTAAATTGGGGCCGGAAGAAAAGTCTAATATATTTTCATATATAGGAGAGTATTGCCCGGACTTGAAAACAGAAGATAATTCATTTGCAGTCGGTAGCGAAGAGGAATTAAAAATGGTATTGTATGGAATTGAGCAGAGATTTTATACAACTCCAGTAGGTGGAGAAAAGAGGATTGCAAACTCTGTACTTCCTATGCCGCAATAAGTTAAGTGTTAAATACTGTCTACAGCCAATAATATGTTTGAAGGAGAAGGATTTATGCCTTCTCTTTCTTTCTATTTATGGATGTTCCTATTTAATAAAATTGACAAAAACCAGCAAAATGTTTAAAATATTAAACATAAGAGGTGAAAATATGAGCAAAAAATCAGTAGTAATTATGCCGGATACACAAAAGGTTTTATTGAATATGGGTGAGCAGATTAAGCTGGCGAGGTTGCGTCGGAATCTTCCAACTGAATTGGTGGCGGAAAGAGCAGGCATTAGTAGGGCAACGTTATGGGCAGTTGAAAAGGGAGCGCCTACAGTTGCAATGGGGACTTACGCTGCTGTACTTCATGCGTTGGATGGAATGGATAAGGATTTGGAGTTAATAGCTAAAGACGATGAGTATGGTAGAAGAATTCAAGATTTGAAATTGTTGACTCCTAAACGAGCGAGAAAGAAGCATAGTACATAGTTACTAATGGAGCATTATTTAAGAAACAAGGCTTACTACTATCATAGAAAAATAACGAAAGAAGGTTTATTACGATGAATTTAAACAATCAGACAACAGTAAATGTGCAGGAAAAATCAAATCTTATCTGGGCGATTGCTGACCTTATCAGAGATTTCTACAAGCCACACGAATATGGTAAGGTTATTCTGCCAATGACAGTAATTAAAAGATTTAATGATACATTAGCACCAACAAAGGCAAAGGTGCTGGAAACATACGATAAAGTAAAACATCTGGAAGTAATCAATGGTTTCTTGGAAACTGCTTCTGGTTACCAGTTTTATAATACCAGCGTATATGATTTTGAAAAGTTGGTAAACGATTCAGAACACATCGAAGAGAATTTTAGGGACTTCTTAAATGGATTCTCTGATAATGTATTGGATATTCTGGAAAACTTTGAGTTTGACAGGGAAATTACCAAACTTGCGAATAATGGTATGTTGTTCCTTATCATTGAAGCATTTAATAGACCACAGGCGTATATGGGTGCGGATAAGATTAGTGCGGTTGATATGGGTTATATCTTTGAAGATTTGATTAAACGTTTTTCAGAATCTTATGATGAAGATGCAGGAGCCCATTTCACAAGCAGGGATATTATTTACTTAATGACGGATTTGTTGGTAGCGGAAGATAAAGATATTTTGATTGAAGAGGGCGTTGCGAAAACGGTCTATGATATGACTATGGGTACAAGCCAGATGCTTACTTGTATGACAGAACGCTTGACACAGTTAGATGCGGATGCAGATGTAACAGTATTCGGACAGGAGTTAAATCCAGAAACTTATGCAATCGCAAAAGCAGACATGCTTATTCGTGGCGGTAACTCTGATAATATGCGTAAAGGTAACACTTTATCCGATGATAAATTCAGCGGTTATAAGTTTGACTATATTATCAGCAATCCACCTTTTGGGGTTGACTGGAAAGTAGAGAAAAAGGCTGTTGAAGATGAAGCAAAATTAGGCGATAACGGAAGATTTGCAGTTGGTTTACCTAAGATTTCAGACGGACAAATGTTATTTGATTTAAACGGAATAGCAAAGTTAAAAGACGATGGCAGAATGGCGATTATTCATAATGGCTCATCCCTGTTTACTGGTTCTGCGGAATCTGGTGAATCCGAGATCAGACGATATATGATAGAAAATGACTGGTTGGATGCTATCGTGCAACTTTCAACCGATGTATTTTACAATACTGGTATCACTACTTATATTTGGATTATTTCAAAAAATAAACCAGCACACAGACAGGGAAAAGTACAGTTAATAGATGCTTCCAAAATGGTAGTGGCAAGAAGAAAGAATTTAGGAAGCAAGCGTAATGATATTACAGATGCAGACAGAGAAGTGATTGTAAAAGCATATGGCGAATTTGCAAACACAATATACGAATGTGATGGAAAAATATGTGAATCCAAAATTTTCAATAACGAGGACTTCGGATTCAATAGAATCCAGATAGAAACTCCATTGTATGAAAATGGTGCAATCGTAACAAAGGGAAAGAAAAACGCTCCCCTTGCAGATGCTTCTAAGCGTGATTTTGAAAATGTACCACTTGTAGAAGATATTGATAGATATTTTGACAGGGAAGTAAAACCTTATAATCCAGAAGCATGGATTGATAAGTCAAAAACAAAAGTGGGATATGAAATACCATTTACGAGATATTTTTATAAATATGAAGCACCAGAATATTCAGAGGAAATTGAAAAACGTTTATCGATTCTCGAAACAGAAATTATGGCTTCCTTAACGAGGCTGTTTAAGGAGGCGTGACATGGTAAGAACAATGAAGGATAGTGGAATTTTGTGGATTGGGAAAATACCAGAAAGTTGGCAAATTATCAAGTCAAAATATTTTATATTATCAAATGATGGTGGCGTATGGGGGGATGAACCCCATAATGATGATAGTGATAAAATTGTTATTCGTTCAACAGAGCAAACTGTTGATGGGAAATGGATAATAGAAGAAGCGGCTAAAAGAGATTTGTCTGGTGTAAAGTATGAAAATTGTAGAATATTAAAAAATGATTTGCTAATGACTAAATCAAGTGGTAGTAGTTTACATATTGGTAAAACAACATTGGCGGATGACTACTTTGAAGAAAAAGAATGTTATTATTCAAATTTTATTCAGAGAATAAGAGTGAAAAATATAAATCCTAGACTGATGTGGTATATTTTTAATTCAAATCTTGCAAGGGAACAGTTTGTTTATTTACAAAATTCGACATCGGGAATTGGAAATATAAATGCGGAAAATATAAGCAGTATATTTGTTGCAGTAGGAAGTGAGGAAGAACAGCAAAAGATTGTAAGTTTCCTTGATGCTAAGGTAGGAGATATAGATGCAATTATATCAAAAACCAAAGAATCTATTGATGAATACAAAAAGTATAGAAAAGCGATTGTGATAAAGGCAGTAACAAAAGGTCTTTATTCAGATGTTCCTATGAAAAAAACAGATAGTGATTGGATAGGTGAGATTCCTGCACATTGGGATTATGTAAGGATTCAAAGATTGTTTGAAACAGTAGATGAAAGAAACGAAGATGAAAATGCACTTTTACTTTCGTTATATACTGCTTTGGGGGTAAAACCACGAAATGAACTAGAAGAAAAAGGGAACAAGGCATCTACTGTAATCAATTATAAGAAAGTGCAAAAAAATGATATTATCGTAAATAAGTTGTTAGCATGGATGGGTGCGATTGGATATTCTGATTATGAGGGTGTAACAAGTCCAGACTATGATGTATATAGAGCCAGAGAAGGTGCGAATGTAGTCAGAAATTATTATAACGAATATTTTAGAAATACTTGTTTTAATGGCGATTGTTATAAATATGGTCATGGCATTATGTTGATGCGTTGGAGAACATATCCAGAAGAATTTTTAAGAATAAGAGTTCCTAATCCACCACTAGTGGAACAGCAGGAAATTGCAGACTATCTTGCTGAAAAATGCGGTGAGATTGATGCCCTTATTGCAAAGAAAGAAGCCTTTGTAGAAGAAATGGAAGCATACAAAAAATCACTTATTTATGAATATGTGACAGGAAAGAAGGAGGTGCTGTAGTTGGATATTAAGGAACGAAGATTTGAAGAAGATATAGAATCCTATATGCTGTCGGAGGGTGGTTATACCAAAGGTAGCGATATCACATTTGACAGAGAAAAGGGATTAGACCTTACCAAACTTATCAAGTATATCGAAGCAACACAGCCACGAGAATGGGAACGCTATCAGAAGATTTATGGTTCGGATTCCATTAGCAAGTTATATAAAAGATTTGATGAATCCGTAGATATGCATGGTCTGCTTCATGTACTTCGTCATGGTATTGAAGATAGGGGTATTAAGTTAAAACTTGCTTCATTCAAGCCAGAAACCAGTTTGAATCCTGCGGTTATTGAAAAGTATAATGCCAATATTGTGGAATGTGTCAGACAGTTCCACTATTCTACACAGAATAACAATTCCATTGATATGGTGCTTATGTTGAATGGTATTCCAGTAGTGGCTTTGGAATTGAAAAACCAACTGACAGGGCAGAGCGTGGAAAATGCTAAGAAACAGTATATGAAGGACAGGGATGCAAAAGAAACCTGTTTCGGATTTAACAGACGATTCCTGGTTTACTTTGCGGTAGATTTATTTGAAGTGGAAATGACTACGGAATTAAAGGGGAAAGACACATTTTTCTTGCCTTTCAATATGGGTTCTAATGGTGCTGGTAATGTCGGTGGTGCGGGTAATCCAGTAAATGAAGATGGATATACTACATCGTACTTATGGGAAAAGGTATTGCAGAAAGATATTCTGCTGGATATTTTACAGCGATATATGCACTTATCGGTGGAAGAAAAGATTGATACCCAGACAGGCAAGAAGAAAACCAGCAGGAAACTTATTTTTCCACGATACCACCAGTTAGATGTTGTTACCAAAATTCTGGCAGATGTAAAGGCAAATGGTGCAGGACACAATTATTTAATCCAGCATAGTGCTGGTTCGGGTAAGTCAAACAGTATTGCATGGCTTTCCTATGGTCTGGCAAATTTGCACGATGCAGACGATAACAAGATTTTTAAATCGGTTATTGTAGTAACGGACAGAACAATTCTTGACAGCCAGTTACAAGATACTATCTATTCATTCGATCATACCGAGGGAGTGGTCGAGAAGATAGATGAAAAAAAGAAATCGACGGACTTAAGGGATGCTATCAATGCTGGTAAGAAGATTATTATTACCACATTACAGAAGTTCCCATACATTTATCAAGAAGTAGAAAATAACGCTAATAAGAATTTTGCGGTTATCATTGATGAGGCACATTCCAGCCAGTCGGGAAGTTCTGCTATGAAATTAAAATCGGCATTGGCAGATACAGAAGAATCGTTAAGGGAATATGCTGAATTGGAAGGTAAGGCAGAAAGTGAAATCAAGGATGAAGAAGATAAATTAGTACAGGAAATGCTTGCACATGGCAGACACAGCAATTTATCATTCTTTGCTTTCACAGCCACACCAAAAGAAAAAACGCTGGAGATGTTCGGCACAAAGCAGGCAGATGGTTCATTTAGGGCATATCACATTTACAGTATGAAACAGGCGATTGAAGAAGGTTTCATTTTAGATGTGCTTCAAAACTATATGACATATAAGACTTGCTATAAGATTGTGAAGAATATGCCGGATAATCCGGAAGTACCGGCTACAAAAGCAACTAAAGCGGTACTTCGTTTTGAATCGTTGCACCCACACAATTTACAACAGAAAACCGCAATCATCATAGAAACATTTAGAAGCGTGACGAAAAATAAAATTGGTGGAAGAGGGAAAGCGATGGTTGTTACAGCCAGCCGATTACACGCAATCCGCTATTATCACGAATTTAAACGCTATTTAGAAAGACACCACTATGACGATTTGGATATTCTGGTTGCGTTTTCTGGTGCTATCAAAGATATAGATGCAACAGGCGAGGAAGTGGAATATACAGAAGAAAAACTGAATAAGCGTGCGGATGGCACACATATTAAGGAAAGCCAGTTAAAAGAAGAGTTCCACAAAGACGAATACGCTATGTTGATTGTTGCGGAAAAATACCAGACAGGATTTGATGAGCCTTTGCTTCATACCATGTTTGTAGATAAGAAGTTAAAAGGCGTAAAAGCGGTGCAGACATTATCCAGACTGAATCGTACTTGTGCAGGAAAGACAGATACCTTTGTTTTGGATTTTGTAAATACGGCAGATGAAATCAAAGAAGCGTTTCAGCCATATTATGAATGTACGGAACTGGACGAAGAAATCAATCCAAACTTGATTTATGATACCAGAAAAATTATTCGTGATTTTGGTTTGTATAACGATGAGGATATTGCTACATTCTTGAAACTGTTCTTTAAGAAAGAGAAGCAAACAGCCTCCGATTTAGGGAAACTTACTAGTTTGTTTAAGCCAATTATTAATCGATACAACGAGCTTTCAGAGGACAAGCGTTTTGATTATAAGAAGACTGTTAGAAACTTTGTTAAGTGGTATTCGTACATAACGCAGATTAGTAGAATGTTTGATAAGGGATTGCACGAAGAATATACTTTCTGCCAGTACCTTGCAAAACTGTTACCGAGAGCCACTAGCAAAGATGTAGATTTAGATGATAAGTTAAGATTGGAATTTTATAAACTAGAAAAGGAGTTTAAGGGCAGTATTTCTTTGAATCCTACACAGGAGGACAAAACTCTCGTAAATGTGAAAAAACTGAAGACGGGTGGAACCGGAAAAGACCAAGATGTATTGCTTGATCAAATAATAACAAGTATTAATGATAAATTCAGTGGTGTTTTTACGGAAGCAGATAGGGTTTTAGTTGAAATAATTTATGACAAAAGTGTTAGGATGAATAAGCGCTTAGAGGTATATGCAAAGAAAAATGATGAGGCGGTATTTAGACAGTCTATTTTCCCAGAGGTATTTAAGAAAGTAGCGCAGGAATGTTACATAGAGTCTATGGATGCGTTCTCCAAACTCTTTGAAGATAAGGTGTTCTATGCAACGGTAATGGATGCTATTTCAAGAGAGGCGTATAAGGATTTGCGGAATAGAAAGTAAGTGCCAATTTCTTATAAGTGGTTATTAAAGGAGGAAGAAAGTTAAGGTACATGGGGCAAAGAAATAAGAAAAAAGGTAGAAAAAAAGTAAATAAAAGTAGTAATGGGACTAATGGAAATGTAGTAAAGACAATCAATGGAAACAATGAGAATTTTTCTCGGGAACAAATGATAGAAATACATGCGGAAGCGTATTATAGAGCGTTGAAGAAAATTGAAGAGGAGAAAAACAATATTGATCTATCAACAGTGACTAAAGAAAAGTGGTATGATAAATTATTGCTTGGACTGAATGCGTTCTTTTTCCCTTGGAAAATAAATAAGAGATTTTATGTGAACAAGTATATATGTGATAGTATTTTGGTACTAGTTGTCTCAGGCGCTTTTAATTTTGTAGGAATGCTGTTGTGGTTACTTGGTATGGTGTCTTTTGGTGCATTAGTATATCAATTTTTTATTACTGGTTTCGTGCCAGCTATGATAATTATTCTTCCGGTTACTGTGCTATTGATTGTATTAGGAAGTATGTTTACATTAGCAGGTAAAGAGTTTGAGAAAGAGGTAGATAGCAATAGGATATATGCGTATTCTGCTAGTGTTTTAGCACTAGTAAGTTGTGTTATCGGAATAATTGCATTGCTTAAATAATTAGGCTGTACAACTATGATTGAAAGATAAGAGTAATTTAAAAACCATTATTATTTATTTACGGAGGTCCCCCATGTTTTTCAAAAAGAAACACACCACCCCAACTGAATCACTCCCGGAATTCAATCCCGAAACTCACCGCACCATCATTAAGTGTTCCATTTGCAATGGGGAGCAGGTGGCGGGTTTTAAGGACAAGCAGACGGGGCATTTTACGGAGGTTATGTTTATTCGGGGTGCAGAGGATTTGCTGGAGTTTAAGAGGCGTTACGGATTGGAGAATGTGCCCAAGGAGTATTAAAAACATCCCAAGTTGCTTATTTGTACATAAGCGATATGTCCTGCCTTAGACAATCCGGGATATAATTTCCTACAAGCAAGACCTCGCGTGAGCGTTCTGCGGTAGGATGTTATGTCTCGGATTGTTGTAAGTACAAATAAGCAACTTGGGAGTTTTTTGCGCGTGCTTCGCGCGCGTTATTGGCTGTGCTTATTTTTGTTGTTTGGGGCGGGAAATGCAATGGAAAAAGTGGATTGGCAGAGAGAATGTAAAAAACAAGGATTGACAATTATATAGAAATGAAATACCATATCTATATAAAAGTAAACTACCGGAGGTGGTTGTAATGGAAATCAATCAGGCAATTATGAAAGAAATACAACAAAACAATAATATGATTACAACGGCACAGGTGGTTGAATTAGGTTTTTCCAGAGCCTTGTTATCCAAATACGTAAAAGAGGGATTATTAGAGCGTGGACGTCAAGGAATTTATATACTACCGGATTCGGTTCATGATGATATGTATACACTGATGCTTAGATCAGAAAAGATTGTTTTTTCCCATGATACAGCGTTGTTTTTAAATGGATTATCGGAAAGAACACCTTTTGAACATTCGGTTACAATTCCAAGTAATTCAGTGTTATCAGATACTTTAATGGAAGAATGCACTTGCTTTTATATAAAGCCGGAGTTGCTTACGCTGGGAATGGTGTGGAAAAAGACCACTTTCGGCAATGAAGTGAGATGCTATGATGCCGAACGCACCATATGTGATTTGCTACGTTCCAGAAACCGTATGGATGAAGAAACTGTAATAAGTGCGATGAAAAATTATGTAGCGTATAAAGATAAGGATTTGAATCGTCTGGCTGCATATGCGGAAAAATTTAGAGTAAGCAAGATTTTAAAACAATATATGGAGGTGTTGCTATGAGTTCCAAGGCTATGAGTTTAAAAGGAAGAATAAAAAATTATGCGAAGAGTAATAACATAGCAACCCAGGTAGTTCTTCAAAATTACATGTTTGAATGTTTCCTTGCAAGGTTATCGGTATCCGAACATAGTGATAAATTTGTTGTGAAGGGTGGCATGTTGATAGCAGCTATTGTCGGATTGGATACCAGATCTACGATGGACTTAGACACCACGCTCCGAAATCTGCCATTAACAGAGGAAAAAATATCAGATGCGATTAACACAATTTGTGAAATCGATATGAAAGATGATGTTGTATTTACAGTAAAGTCTATTGAGCCAATTCGCAAGGATGATATTTATGGCGGTTATTGTGTTCGTTTAGATGCAGTATATGATACAATAATTACACCATTATCCATTGATGTTTCTACAGGAGATGTGATTACCCCAGACGCAGTAAAGTATGAGTTTAGTGGTATTTTCGATGAAGATATTCGAATTAGCTTATGGGGATATAATATTGAGACGGTTATAGCTGAGAAGGTCGAGACAATTCTTCGCAGAGGTGTGTTTACCACAAGACCGAGAGATTATTATGATGTGTACATACTTGGAACAACACAGGAATACGATAAGAAAATCTATAAGGAAGCTTTAAAAGCAACAGCAGAGCATCGCGGAAGTACAGAACAGATTTCTGATGTGGGGGGTATTTTGAAACAAATTTCAGAGAGTGATGACCTCAAGGACATGTGGAGAAAATATCAGCAGAAGTTCACATATGCCAGCGATATTTCGTATGAGAATGTTTTGGAAGTGTTGAAGAGGATTGTACTTTAAAATCCATAGTAGTAGGAATTTTTGAAGAAAATATAACCGTCACCATCATACCCGGTTAATCGAGCAGATGGTGACGCTTTTCAGTTATGCCTAAGGGCGCAACTCCGGAAACATTTTTCTCACAATCTATTTATCCGGCAGACCACCTATCCCGCGCCTCATTTATCCGGTTTGTACTCCTCTACACCCCACTCTTCTTTTTATCAAACTCTGCATTGAAGTGATAGAAGTTCCTGCGGTCCAGGGTTTCTTTGGTCATTTCCAGGGCTTCGCCGAAGCGTTGGAAGTGGACGATTTCCCGAGCACGCAGGAATTTCAGGGGTGCGATGACGTCCGGGTCATCGATGACGCGGAGCAGGTTTTCGTACACGGTACGGGCTTTTTGCTCGGCGGCCAGGTTTTCAAACAAATCGGCGATGGCATCGCCTTTGGACTGGAATTCCAGAGAAGTGAAGGGGACGCCTGCGGCGGCCTGGGGCCAGATGCCCTTGGTGTGGTCGATATAGTAGGCATCGAAGCCGGCCTTTTTCACGTCTGCTTCGGACAGGTCTCTGGTGAGCTGGTACACCATGGCGCAGATGATTTCCATATGGTTGAGCTCCTCGGTGCCGATGTCGGTCAGGAGGCCGCCCACCTTTTTGACGGGCATGGAGTAGCGCTGAGCCAGATAGCGCATGCTGGCGGAGAGTTCCCCATCGGGACCGCCGTACTGGCTCATGATGAGTCGGGCAATGTCCGGGTTGGTGTTCTTGATTTTTACAGGAAATTGAAGTCGTTTTTCATACGCAAACATTAGATGCACGCTCCTTCCCACGGCATGGGGCCTTCGGTCCAGCCATATTGTTTTTGGTCATAGTCCCCGGTTATGATGGAAAGCTGGGTCAGGGGGTAATACTTTTCCGCAAATACAGCCAGCAGATGCAGGCGCTTCTCCAGAAGCTTACGGAACAGCGCGTTACCCTTGGGGCAGTCCGGATGAGTGTCCAGATAGAGGGTCACATCGTTAAGGGCGAAGCTGATAGCCATAATTTGACTCATCAATTCCTCGCGGTTTTGTTGAGTCGGATCTGCAGTATTGCTGCAAGGCTTGCAGTGGCACTTGCCTTCGGGGGCCTTAAAAAAGGTCAAATTCAGGCAAGGGAAGATGGTACCTTCTGAAAGTGCGGTGGTAAAGTCATAGGGTTCGCACCATTCCTGCTTCGGGACGCTGGCCATGGCCAGATTCTCGGCACAGGTACAGAGATTAGTTGAATCCATAAAATACCTCCTTTTTATTTATGAAACAAAATGAATAGTGACATAAATATTTTTTGCAAATCAAGAAAAAATAAAAGGGGAGATGTTGGAAAGAACAAAAAAACACCACCCGAAGGTGATGTTAAATTTTGTCTGTTTCAATTTTTAGATGTAGTTTACGCAGTGCAGGCAGCAGGCACCGGAGCAATTTCACGGTGCGGTCGGCATTTTTACTCCGGATACACCAGTCTCTCTCCCTTGATATCATACAGCACTTCATCCAAATATCTTTTTGCCAGCCAGTTGGCCATGCCCAAGTTCATGTCCAGATAGTTGCCGCAGTCTTTGGCGGATGCACCGGGCACTTCGTCCTTAAAGTCACGGATGAATTCGTACATTTCCACCATGAGGGGCACGATGTCTTTTGATTCGTAATCGCCCGCCAGCAGCAGGTAGAAACCGGTGCGACAGCCCATGGGGCCGAAGTAGATGGTCTTTTCCTTGTACTGTGGATGGTTACGTAAAAAAGTAGCAGCCAGGTGCTCGATGGTGTGCATTTCGGCGGTGTTCATGACGGGCTCCTCGTTGGGGCTGGTCATGCGCAGGTCGAAGGTGGTGATGGTTTCCGCACCCACCTTGTCCGTGCGGGACACGTACACGCCGGGCTGCAATTTAATATGGTCAATGGTAAAGCTTGCGATTTTTTCCATGATGATTTATCCTTTCTTGGGTTTGTCTTGAGGCGCGGGCCGGAAGTGCCTGTTGGCGGATTTGCAGTGTTTTGCAGGCGCAGTGCCTGTTGCCGAGCCGGTAGTGCTTTGTAGGTGCATTGCCTGTTGCCGGGTCGGTAGTGTTTTGCAGGCGCAGTGCCTGTTGCCGGGCCGGAAGTGCCTTGCAGGTGTGCTGTCCGTTACCGGGTCGGCAGAACTGCTTATTCCCTAAATTCGCGACCTCACTACTAATATACACTATTTGAGACGGATTATAAAGTATAATTTTGCAAAGAACCTTATGCCGCAAGGTGTAGCGACGCTAGTATGGCTCGGGTACGTCGCGGGTACTGGGAGTCATTCGGAGGTGTTGGCAGAATGAAAAGAGACTGACATGGATGTCACTTTTGGAATTGCGGAGAAATGGTCATTTCCTAGGAGATTCTCCGTAATTTGCATTCATTTTTGGGAGCGCCTGGCGGAAATATACGGAGACTTAGAAAATATTTAGAGAAGTCTCCGTAATTCAAGCTTGTTTTGTTAGTTCGTGTAGCGGAAATGCATGCTTTTTTACGGAGTACTTGGACGAAAGTCGCGAATTCTCCGTGCAGTAACTCAAAAAGACGGATAAAATAATTAATTTACGAAAAATTATCATACTATCTTGAAATTTACACACAAAACGGCTATAATCATAGATAATTGGAAGGCAAAAAACACATCACATAGGAGGGCACGAAAATGGGCAAGTTCGTTGTTAAAGAGACAAAGACTGGTATTAAGTTTGATTTAAAAGCAGGAAACGGTGAAGTTATTGCAACTTCTGAAGTTTACACAACTAAGGCTGCTTGCGTTAAGGGTATTGAGTCAGTAAAGAAGAACGCTGTTGCAGCTGCCGTTGAAGACCAGACTGTAGAGGGATTCGCTACGGAGAAGAATCCCAAGTTTGAAGTTTACACCGATAAGGCAGGTGAATTCAGATTCCGTTTGAAAGCGTCTAACGGTCAAATCATCGCTACAGGCGAAGGTTACAAATCAAAATCAGGATGCATGAATGGCATTGAATCTGTAAAGAAGAATGCTCCTGAAGCAGATGTTGTAGACGCTGAATAGGTTTGGTTATTTAAAATCCCTTGTGGCTGGGCGCTCAAGGGATTTTTTTTGTAGGGGCTTGGTGAATAATACCGGACCCTTATTCATTCTTCAAGCGAAGCGGACGAGGAACACAGCAGGTGTTTCGAGTTCGCGGATAGAGTGTGGAAGGAGTTTGTATGATCTATTTATCAAGTTTTATGTTTCCGGATATAGAGGCGGAGTATGATTTTGAGTTTCGCCAGAAGCATACTTGTTATGACACGTATTATCCTTTTCGGATTTTGTCCAAGCATCAGCTGACCAGATTGGATTTCGAGCCGGTGACGATTTTGTACGGCGGGAACGGTTCGGGCAAGACTACGGCGTTAAATATTCTTGGCGAGAAGCTGGGACTTAAGCGGGACAGTTTGTACAATCGCTCTAACTTCTTTGAGGAGTACACGGCGCTGTGCAGTTATGAATTGGAGCAGAAGATTCCTCCTGCCAGCCGGATTATTACCAGTGATGATGTGTTTGATTTCATGTTAAATCTGCGCAGTCTTAACGAGGGGATTGATGCGAAGCGGGGCGAGGTGTTTGAGGAGTATTATGCCCTGCGAAACAAGAGTTTTCGCATGCAATCCATGGAGGATTATGCGGAACTGAAGAAGGTGGTGTCTGCCCGGAGCAAGACCAAGTCTAAGTTTGTGCGGGAGCAGGTGCAGGATAATGTGCGGGAGCATTCCAACGGGGAGAGCGCCTTCATGTATTTCGCACAAAATATCGGCGAGAATGCCCTGTATTTGCTGGACGAGCCGGAAAACAGTCTGTCCCCTGCCAAGCAACAGGAGCTTCTGAAGTTTTTGGAGGATTCGGCGCGGTTTTTCGGGTGTCAGTTTGTGATTGCCACCCATTCGCCCTTCTTGCTTTCCATGCGCGGAGCCAAAATTTATGATATGGACGAGAACCCGGTGGATGTGAAGCGCTGGACGCAGCTTACAAACGTGCGGGAGTATTATGATTTTTTCAAGCAACATGAGCGGGAATTTGAAGGGTAGGCACCCGGGTAAACTTCCGGCACGTGAATGCCGATATATAACATAGAGAATGCCGGCTTTTAGAACATCTATACGCTGAGTTATTGGAAAATTTGAGATGTGACGGATATATTTTGAGTTTTGAGTATGGCTATATGTCGTAGGAAGCTTGAAATTTTAATGGGTGACGGATATGAACGGTGTTTTGAGCGTTGCTATATGTCAAATGAAGGCATTTTCTGTTGCAGAAAGAGTATTCAGAGAATGGAAAGGCAATTTTTTCTTGATTTTTATGTGAAAATGTCCGATAGATGTATAGGATAATAAGATACTATATGTAGGTTTTGAATTTGTGGTAGGACTTGTGGCAGATAGGTTAACGAATTTGGAGGGAACTATATGTCGCACTTTCTGAATTGACCACGAGAGACGGTTAAAATTAGGTCTTGGGCGCCGGAAGCGGCGCACCACCATTTGCGCAAAAGGATTTGCAGGGAAAGAACAGAGATGTATTATGTTGATGATTTCAGGAAGCATTCACCAGAGTGTGAAGATGGCGACTATGAATGCGTTAATTGAAGAGAAGAAAAACAAGGGCTTTGTGGAGAAGCAGCGTCAGCTGTCACCGGAAGAACGCATGTTGGAGCAGTTTAAGGAGCAGGCGGCCCAGGAGAAAGAGGCGGAGTACACTAACGGTATCGCCAATAAGGTCATGTCCGGCAAGACTTTGTCTTCGGAGGAAATCGAATATTTGCAGCAGAAGAATCCGGAGCTTTTGAAGAAGTATCGGGAGATGCAGGAGGAGAAAAAGTCCTATGAGCGTCAGCTGCGCAGATGCAAAACCAAGGAAGAGGTGGAGCGCGTCCGCGTCAACAAGATTAACGGATATTTGGCACAGGCCAAGAGTATTTCACACAATGCAGTGATTCCTAAAGGTGAGAAGAAGGCCATGCTGGAAGAAATTATGGCCAGACTGACTAATATTGAGAAGGTGCACGCGAAGTTTGTGAAGAGTGAGCAGTATCGAAAGATGCCCCGCGAGCAGGAGATTGCCAAGGAGCGGGCAGAACTTAGCAGCGAGCGGTCAGAGGCTGTTACGGAACTTCTGAAGGAGGCCGGCGAGGAGCAGGAAGAGATTGCGAAGGAAATCGTGGAAGCCGGAGAAACTGCAGGGGAAAGTCCGGAAGCCGACCGGACGCAGGATTCTAAGAGCCCGGAAGCCGGTCGGACGCAGGATTCTAAGAGCCCGGAAGCCGGAGAAATTACGGAAACCTTACAGGCAGGCACCAAACAGCCTGAGGAGGTTCAGGCACTGAATTTCACCCACGTCCAAGGAACGACCTCCGCCAAGGAACCTGCCGGCGCAGAAGGCGATGACTTGGCAAAAAAAGCGGTGACACTCATTCAAAGTGCCTTGAGTAATTTGAACATATATTCTTACAATAGTAGCGGCAACACTGTATCCTTGGAACTGGATCAGGACACGGGCAAGCGCATTGATGTGAAGAAGTAAGCCTCGTGAGCGTATTGATATGAATAGGCAGTATCCTATAAAGAAATAAAAGGCCTTCATCCCATGGGATGGAGGCCTTTGCTATATTTAATATTCAGTTTCCTTGATGCATACGGCACATTTATTTCATGTATCCTGCTACGCGCTTGCCGCATGCAGAGAAGTCGTCCTCCTGAAAACCACTGGTAACGTTGCAAGTGGGTGCCAGGATTGCGGAGGTCTCGTCCTTGTTGGAGAGATTCCAAAGCACGTAACTGAGTTGTAATTTGTTCAGCAGAGCAATCCAGATGTCGGTCTGTTCGTCATTTACGGGACCGTTGCCGGATGCATCGCAAATACCAAATTCGGAAACAAACACAGGCAAGCCTTTTTCGGTTGCATCTACCATAAGCTGGCGAAGTTCGTCGCGGTGAGTATCTGCGTAGAAATGCAAGGTGTATACCAGATTCGGGAAAGCAAGGGGCTCAGCCGCTGCTTCATCCACGCGCTGGGACCAAACGGGAGTACCTACGATAATTACCTTGTCAGCATCCAATTCGCGAATCACGGGAATGATGAAGTTTGCATAGCGGGTAATTTCTGCCCAGGTACCTTCAGTGTTGGGTTCATTACAAATTTCATAAATTACATTATCATAATCTTTCAAAACAGGGCAAACTTTGCGGAAGAAATGGGCTGCCATATCAGCATGGGTATTGGGATTGCCATCGCGTAAGATATGCCAATCCACGATAACATAGATACCTAATTTTGCACATACATCTACTGCTTCCAGCATCAGTTTCTCCAGTTTCTCTCTGTTGGCATCGTCGCCGTCAGCATAGCCGAAAATATCATCAGCTTCGCCGGAGTACATAGCCAAACGGAATACGCTGAGACCAAACTTCTCGGTCAACTCCGTGATACAAGCTTCGTTAATATATTCAGGATAAAGGCCTACGTTGTGAGTACTGATACCCTTCAACTGGCAAATTTCTCCTTTTTCGTTTAAGAGCTTAGAGCCTTCCACATGGAGCTTTCCATGGGTTCCAAACGGTGTAACCACGCCATTACGTTCTTTTGCAATCAATGTCATATTCCTATCTCCTCGATATTAGTGTATTTTGCTAAAACAAAACTGTCCTTTCGGACAAACCCCTACTGTATTACATTCTAGCAGATAGGGAAAATGTTTGCAATGTATTAAACTGTACAAGTAATGGACAAAAACAGCAATAAAGAACCCGCCGGGGTTGTCCGACGGGTCTTAAGAGCATTAATATTAGTATTCACTGTAATCATCAAAATAGGATTCAAATTCTTTATAGCAATCGCCACAGACGTTGTACTCCTCATCCCACAGCTCATGGGTTGTACATTTGGCTTTTTTGCCACAGAATTCACAAGTTTTCAGATTTTTAATATCACTTTTGCAGTCGTGGCAGTAGTAAATCTTTTCGCCATCTATCTTTTTGGATTTACAATAGGCTTTATCGCCGCAGACGTCACATTTTTTGTGCTTGTAATCGTCAATATCTTCCTGACAGTCACCACAAACATAAATCTTGTCTCCGTCGCATTCTTTGGATTTACACTTAGCTTCCTCACCACAAATCTCACAGTCGGTCATTTTGCCGCAGCCGGTAATGAACATCATAATGATGCCCACAAGTACAAGTATTTTTACAAATCTTTTTTTCATATGCATGTCCCTCTCATTCAAATCGTTTATTAATACTATAATATTGTAACATTAATTCAGAAAGTATGCAACCGTTGAACCAATCCTCCGGTTATTACGATATGAACAGATACCCCGACCCTTTCGTCACTAAGAGAAACGAATAAAAAACCCGCCGGTTTTCCGACGGGTCTTGGTGATTCATTAGAAATCAAGTGATTCTGCCAACTCCTTAAGAGCATCAAATGCTTCCTTACAATCGCTACATAACATAGCTGATTCACCTTCGTAAGTTACTTTCTTACATTTCTTCTCTTCGCCACACATTTCACATTCGGTTACCTTGCCACAACCGGTAGCAAACATCATAACAACACCTGTAAGTGCAAGTACTCTTGCTAATTTCTTTTTCATAAGTTTCTCCCTCGCTTTTGATAGTTTTAATAATACAGTGCAATTATAGCACTGCTTTTTAAACTTTGCAATAAAAAATGTTAACATATTTTTACGAGTATAAGGGGAAAAAGTGTACTTATATACCAATATCCTTCTCTAACCATCTTAAAACTTCATCCACAGTAGAGAAATGTCCTTCGGTTACGCCGGTCTTTGAACGTTCGGTGTTCTTCTTAGCCTGTACCTTCAACATAACGGAACCGCCTTCTGCAAAACCAAATGCTTTGCAGCCTGCTTCCACAAATTTCTGGGTCATAACAACTAATTCACCGGCTTCGACGGGAGTAACGGGATTCATCTGTGAACAGTCCGCTATATACGCCCATCCGGATGTTTTCCACTCCTTCGCTTCTTCTAAAACGGTTTCTGAAAGCCACTTTAATTCACTGATATTTGTTTTCCCAACACCGGCAGATAGAACGATATTTCTTCCGGGAATCACCTTAACTGACTGTGCACCATTTTCTTTTACCATAGCATCGTCTCCTTAAGTGTAAAAATGGGGGGTGATACTACCTTTGTAGAAACAAAGCAATCACAACAATCGGATTGCACCCTTCTATTTATAAATATACATTTAAAAGTGTATGATTGTCAATCCATAACCTATGAAATAAGCGACTGTAATGACATTTTCGGTCATCGATTTCACCGATTATATATGTTCTGTACTTCCAGACCACGGATGTGGCGGGCATCATTTAGTAATTCAAAATGCGGCGACACGGGGACATCGGTTCGATTGGGGATGTCAATTACCGTGACTGCGGTATAATCCGGACCCATGATGGAGCTGGTAAAGGGGAAGGGAAGGTTAAACATGTGGGCAAGGATAGCAGCAGAAGCACCACCATGTCCAAAGGCAGCAATGGTTCGGTCCGTATTGCCCAGCGCCCGATAATATTTTCCTTCGCGCTGATAGCCTAGGGTTTTCAGCCAGGCATCCGTATTTACTGCGATTTTTTGTATGTCGGTAATTGCTTTGTTACGGCGAAAACGCTCGCCTTGCATCCAGTCTGTTTCCAAAAGAGACTCGTCATGGGCAATCATGTCATCCACGGTATTCCAGGGATGGCCGTCTGAAAACAGAGGCTCGCCGTCATTGCTTCCCCAGCTGATTTCACGCATGAAGTCACATTTCACGATATCCAGACCCAGTTTGCGGGCGGTATATCCTGCTGTTTCGTAAGCACGACCGCAGGTGGATGAATATATTTCTGCAATACCTTCTCCAGCCAAACGCTCCGCAGCTGCCGCGGCATGCAATTTGCCTAATTCCGTCAGGCAGTCTTTTTCGTAGTTGGGATGTCCGTGTCGTACAAATACAATTCTCATGAGTATGCTCCTTTACCAAGTCTACACATTAGTAAAATAGTGTTGAATTGTGTTTTTATGCAGAAATTATACCATATATGGTTCATTTATGCCATGATTTGAAGGAAAATGCTTAAGTATTGTCTTAAAAAACCGATATACTTTTAAAATCCGTTGTTTTCCTATGAGGGTATGTTGATGAATGTTGTGGCGCACAATCTGTTTGCTATGAATGCACAGAGACAATTTGGCATAAACACCGCAAAGAGGGCAAAGTCTACAGAGAAGCTTTCTTCCGGTTATAAGATTAACAGAGCAGCAGATAACGCGGCCGGCTTAGCAATTTCCGAAAAAATGCGCCGACAGATACGCGGTTTGACGCAGGGTGTGGAGAATACCCAGGACGGTGTATCACTATGCCAGGTGGCGGATGGTGCTCTCGCAGAAGTAAACGATATGCTGCATCGTATTACGGAATTATCGGTTCAGGCGGCGAATGCTACCAATACAGAGGAAGACAGAAATGCGATTCAAGAAGAAATCAGTCAGATTTTAGAGGAAATCGATAGAATAGGGGATGCTACCACATTTAATGAACAGCCGATTTTCAAAGGTTCTGAAAGTTATGTTTTAAATGCTGACGGAACCCCGGCAAGCTATGACAGTATTGATTTTGATGATTTTAAGCTGGCAGACGTCAGTTTAGGTAAGACCCCCATAAAAGTGAACGAAGGCGCAGATATGTTACATCTGCAGGCAATCGTAGATAATGACACCCTGGCCATGAACGGAAAAACATTTAATTTGATTTTCGGAAACGGAAGTACCTCGGATTCTTCTGTAAGAATCACAGATTCCGCCGGAAATAAGAGTGTGCTTGGTATGAAAGATCTGACAATCTCCAATTTTACCACCAATGGTTCTGACGAATGGTCCAGAGACTTTACATATTCCGCGGGAAACGGAACAGAACTTACCATTACACAAACGGTCAAACTGGATGAGAGTGTTTCTGATGAGAAGAAATATGTGATTTCCTATGATTTTGCCAAGTCTGCGGATATAGAAAATGTGGAATTCATGTTCCATGTAGACACGGCATATAACAACAATGATACGTGTGAAGGCTATTTTATCGACGGCAACAGAGTAGACAAATTCTGTGTATATAATCAGGATGCAGGTGGTTCGGATTTGACCAATGGCTCCACATCTGCGTATGTGTATAACGGAAATGTTCCGGATAGTTTTTCTATTGTAGACGTGGATAGCGCATTAGCTTTTTCGGAGAAAATATCATTTGGTTCCAGAGAGCCGGATAGTTTATCCATAGGCCGCTACAGTCAGATTAAAAATTGGTCATATTATGACTCTTTGGATAAAGAATTAGGAAGAAGTACGGACAAGAGAGATTTGGGATTTTGTTTGTATTATGATTTGGGAGATTTGTCCGGGGACAGCTCGGTTTCATTTAATTATGGAATTGCTAACACGGAAAAGGATCCGAATCTGAAGAATGTTCCTATTGTAGACAAGAAGGGAACTGTAGAGGAACATTTGACAGTCAAATCAGTTTGGATTCAGTCCGGTACAGAGGCCGGAAGCGGCATGGATGTGATAATTGACGAGATGAATACAAACGTTTTGGGAATTCAAAATCTGAATGTATCGACTATATCCGGTGCCAAACGTGCCATGGAATCGACAAAAGGTGCATTGCAGAAAGTATCCGCCAATCGTGCTAAGGTAGGCGCGCAACAAAATCGTTTGGAGCACATCATAGCAAATGAAGAAAATATTATAGAAAATACGACCGCGGCAGAATCACGAATCAGAGATACTGATATGGCAAAAGAAATGGTGCAGTATTCTAATTTAAATATTTTGGAGCAGGTAGGTCATGCTATGATGGCACAGGCCAATCAAAGCAATCAGGGCGTACTGAATTTATTGCAATAGTGCAAGAGAATAATGTGATAAGATGAAAAAACATGTGACAGAAAGGGTTCTGCCACATGTTTTTTTAGTAGTATAACTCCGGGACGAAACTTACCGGGGAGTAATCTGTAATGTTGTTGTCTTCAACGTCCAGTTTTTGCAGTTTGGTCAAATCAGATAACGGGCTTAGGTCGGTAATCCGGTTGTCGGATATGGATAACGACTCCAATTCGGTCAGATTCGCCAAAGCGCTAATGTCAGAGATATTGTTAAAGTCTAAAACCAAATACGTCATGTTGGTTAATGACTCCAACACACTGATATCAGTCACGCCGCAATGGCTCATATTTAACCATTCCAATTCGCTGAGATTTTGTAATACACTGATATCGCTGATGGGGTTGTCAGATAACACCAAAGTATCTATCGAAGTCAGGTTTTCTAAAACGCTGATATCGGTAATTTGATTCTTGTAGATATATAAAAATGTTAACTCGGTTAAATTTGCTAATGGACTGATATCCTGAATGGAATTATACTCCATGGTCAGTGTACGTAAGTTTGTTAAGTTCGCCAAAGGACTGATATCACTGATTTTGTTACTTGATATGTCAAGCATGTGCAGGTTTGTTAAACTTGCTAAAGGACTGATGTCGCTGATGTCGTAATTTTCACCTAAATCTAAAAATTCCAGATTGGTCAGGTTTTTCAATGCACTGATATCCGAAATATCATTCTCAGCCAACTCCAGGTGGGTCAATTCAGTCAGACATTCTAAAGCACTGATGTCAACGATATCCAAGTCATTTAACTCAAGTCTTGTTAAGTCCTTTATATCGCTGTACATAATATCCCGGTCATAGATGCCGGTGATTTCCTGCATGGCGGTTTCCAGGTTTGCATCTTTCCAGTCTATAGCATAGTCCGTAAAGGAAATATCCGGCACGGTAGGCGTGTCTTCAGAGGAATCATCGCCTTCAGAAATAACATCTGAAGAATTGTCTGTATCGGAAATTCGATCGTCTTCCGTAAGGGTATCTCGGTTTTCATCGAATCGATCCGTTTCATCATCTTTGGTGTTGTTTGTATAAAGGAGCGCCCCTGCAATGATTGCTCCCACGGTTCCCAGAGCAGCAACTGCGATAGCGATTTTGGCACCAAGGGTAAGGCCGGCCTTGGTTGCGAGGGCACCGGCAGCCATACCTGCCCCCGTAGTTGTACCGGCAGTAGCAGTGGTTGCGCCGATTGTAGCAGTAGAGGCACCAGTCGAAGCAGTAGTCGCACCGGCTCCTGCTATAGTAGCGCCGTCTGCCCCGGCAAGTGTCAATGTGCCTGCACTTAGGTCCAGCGAGCTGCAGGAAGCAGTGTAAACGGCCTGTGCAGAAGCTTCCGCCAAGGTGTACTTTTCGGTAGCAAAGAGTGATTTGCATGCCAGGAAGAGTACAGCGGGAGAGAGAGAGCAGAGCTTGTAGCGATTTGCCTTCTCATGGGCTTCCACCTTTTCTTTCAAATATTTTTTTGCATAATTCAAGCGGCTTTTGATGGTATTTGATGAGCATTCGCAAGCCTTT
Source organism: Acetatifactor sp. (assembly GCA_045590095.1). Lineage (GTDB taxonomy): Bacteria > Bacillota > Clostridia > Lachnospirales > Lachnospiraceae > Acetatifactor. Next base: position 34,868 of record JAZNQI010000081.1, read on the forward strand.
GCAATGTCATCGATTTTCATATTATCATAGTAAAAAGCGAGTACCGCGGATTTCTGGAGTTCAGGAAGCTCTTCGATCATACCCATCACGATTTCGGAAGTGGCTTTTTGCTGAGCAGCATCTTCCGGGTTAGCGTCTATGTCATGACTGATTACTTCTTCAAAAATATATTCCCCGTCATCGCTTACCAATAGTTCACGTTTCTTGCGGAAAATACGCATTCCTTGTCTATACACAATACCTCCTAACCAGGCATAGACATTGTTGGCATCCTCCAAAGAATGAATGCCCTTATACGCCTGGATAAAGGTTTCCTGTGTCAGATCCAGTGCATCTTCCTCATCCTTCATAATGAATTTAGCTCTATTATATACGTAATTATAGGTGTGGGAATAGAGGATATTGAATCCTTCTTCACGCCCCTGTGAAATCATTTCCAATGCTTGAAGCAATTCTTTTTCGACTGCCATATTAAGTCCGTCCCTTCATTATTTTGAATTAGTTTGATTTTAGCATATTTAATATCCGAATTCCAGTATCCAGACAGGGGTCAGGTTTTCGCCGCTGTTGTCGGAATCGACCCAAAAACAGGCGATGCCGCCGTAGATATAATCCGGATTGGTAATGGCCCATATATGGTCGCGGGACATTTCCCACCAGCCCATGGTCATCTCCGGTGTGCCTGTGCCCCAAGCAAGACACTCATCCCCATTTTGCCCGTGTGTAAAATCGGAAGCAACTTCCAAGGTGCGAAGGCGTGCCTTTTCCATCAGTGCTTCATCTTCAATCAGGTCGTCCACAGTTGCGAGTCCGATGCATACGCCCTGTTCATGAATGGTGTATTGCGTATTGTTTCGGGCATCGTTGATATAGCCCCATAAGGTATTTGCCCCGGTCTCGTCGAAATATCCCCAGACACCGTCGTAGCAGTATTCTGTGATTTTTTGGTCACCGCAATACAGACATTTCAGGGTGCGGGTGTCGCCATTGACTTCCCATTCATAAAGATGCTTGCCGACTACATGCATAACGACTTCCATACCATCTTCTTCTGCAATGGTGACTGTGTAACCGTTGGTATCTTCTACAGTGGCAATGGGTGTCTCCACTACAATTGCCGGGATACTTTCAACGGTAGAGGGTATCTCCTCTACAATTGCAACGGGTGTCTCCACAACCGGTGCAGGCTCTGCGAGCGGTGCTGACTCCGGCAAAGTCGCGGAATTCATAATGAATGTAACCATTAGTGCGATAATTTCTTTGAACATAAGTTTTCCTCCTATTTGGTGCATTTTTGATTGTTTCTGATACATAGTTCCGTTTGCGGAAGAAAAAGTTTTAGGAAATTTGAAAAAAATTTAAAACTTTTAGAACTTTTTTGAATTTAGGTGGAACTACATAGTAGAAACAATAAAATAAGCCCTAAAATGGAGGAAAAGAATTATGAGTTTAGAAAACAAATTTAACAGCCCGACACCGAGTACTATTATTATTAAGGAAGTTGTGAGAAACCGTCGAACAGAATCCTTTGGAGATTCCGTCTTTAATGATGTGGAGGCAGCTATTGGGCCGGCAGCAAACATTACAAATTCTATTTATCGTAGAAAAGCAATCAAAGCAATGGAAAAAAGAAATCGCATTTTGCAGAATCAGTCAGAGTATTTGAATATGTTGGCACGCATCAATGTAGGCAATAACTACAGCGTATCCGGCAATTTGACAGAAAGTAATTTTTTTGAATATATCGCCCGCTATTGCAAGATGGAAATTGCGGTACATAAAAGAAATAAGGCCCTGGGAAATATATCACCTAAGATTGAGGAGAAACTTCAGAATCCGCCCACACTTAATACGGGACATTTGGCTAGGATACGGTATTGTAATTCCATTATTTGGATGTGCACGATGGACAGAGTGAAGGGAATGTTTAAGAAGTAGGGTCCGGTGACAGCCAATAAGTCCAAGCCATGCTTCAAACTCGAAAATGTGATTAAGTACAATTACTAAAATCTAAAAAGGATGGTGCAAAAGATGAATGAATTGTATTTGATTATGGATGATTTCTTGCAGGTAGAGTATAGGCAAAAGGCTTTATTGTCTGTTCTAAAGGTCTTAGAGGGCTATTACAGCGAGGATGAACAAGAGGAGCTGAAGTTATTGGTAAGCAATGGGAAATGGGCTTTAGAAGGTTTACAAGAGCAAATGCAAAGTAGCATTAACAGATTAGATAATTACATAGCTCTGGTAGCAGGTAAAGAACAATAGAAAAAGGCAGCCTCATGGTAAGATGATACATGCGGCTGCCTCTTTCAGTTCTGTGCACACTTTTCTTCCACTCTAAAGACAGAAAAAGAGAGCAAACCGTTTCTGATTTGCCCTCTGAGGTTATTCAAAAGTATTGAATTTAAGCGGATTTCGGCTTAGCTGAAGTATCTCTTCAACAATCCTTCGAATGCCTTACCATGTCTAGCCTCGTCACGAGCCATTTCATGAACGGTGTCATGGATAGCGTCTAAGTTAAGAGCTTTTGCTCTCTTAGCGAGATCGAACTTTCCTGCGGTAGCACCGTTTTCAGCATCCACTCTCATCTCTAAGTTCTTCTTGGTAGAGTCAGTAACTACTTCGCCAAGTAATTCAGCAAATTTAGCTGCATGCTCAGCTTCTTCCCAAGCTGCCTTTTCCCAGTAAAGACCGATTTCAGGATAACCTTCTCTGTGAGCAACTCTAGCCATTGCAAGGTACATACCTACTTCTGAGCATTCACCTTCGAAGTTTGCTCTTAAATCCATCATGATATCTTCGGGAGCCCCCTGTGCTACGCCTACTACGTGTTCAGCAGCCCAAACCTTTTCGCCTGCCATTTCGTTGAACTTCTCAGCGGGAACACCACATACGGGGCACTTCTCAGGTGCTGCATCTCCTTCATGAACATAACCACATACACTACATACATACTTCATAATCATTTCTCCTTTTCATTTCAAAATTTTGTTTTAAGTTTTTACACATGTCCGCATTTCTGC
>JAZNQI010000082.1:0-2683 GCA_045590095.1 Acetatifactor sp.
ATTTATCAGGGTAAAAGGAATATTCTTCTTGGGTTTCAGCATCTGGTCAAATACAACATGTTCTCTCTTCTTTTTTCCCATGCAAATCCCCTCCTTATTCCTACGATGTCAAAAAGAGTCCGTTTGATTCTATACGGACTCATCTCTCTCATGATATAAAAAGAATCCGTGGCATCTCACAGATTACCACGGATTATATCCTAAAAACTTTGTTCCATTTATCCTCTCACGCACAAAATAACAAGCATCAGAAAGTATACTCCAGCGAGGTAATACTATGAGTTATCGTCTTATTCGTTAATCTTCTTCGCATATTTGTTACTGTAGTTCTCATTTACGTGTTACCTCCTTTCTTGATTCTCGTTTACAAATTTCACGTTTACAAATGAAGTATACGCCTTGTTCCAATATCTGTCAACAGAACTTTGATTATCCATTGTATTGTTTTGTCCTGTGCAGTAATACTCCTTGCACAGGACAAAAGTTTCACTTAATGTGCTTGTCTTCCTTCAAACTCGACCACAATTCCGGAAATGCAGGTATCATCGTACTTTGTTCCCTTGTATACTTCCGTGATTTCAAAACGGAATTTGGCTTCACAACCATTTCCTACTTTCATGGCTACCGGAGACAGATCAATATACTGAGGGAGCATGGTATCCTCCAGTGTAATGGTACCCATATATTCATCCATAAAGTAAAGTTTCATACTCTTTACACGGTTATTTTCCTGCCATGCTTTTTCACTCTTTGCATAGCCGTTTACAATACACACTTCATTATAGCGAAATACGTCATCGCCGCCTCCCTGATACATTTCCCTGATTTCAACGGATTCTCCGATCCCGTCTCCCGGTACTCCTTCCGACCATGTGGCCATGCGACACTCATCGTTCAGATTCTCTACGCCATAGGTTTCATTTCCCTGAGGAGCCAATGACGAGGAGGCAGTTGCTTCACAATAATAACTATAGCACGCACACCAGGTAGAGCAACCATCAGATAATCTGTCTTCATACCCAAAATATTTGCCTCCTTCCATATCAAATGCTGACGCAGATACATCCCAATCATAATCCTTAAAACTACCAATTTTAGGAACACCAAACTGATATCCCCAGTCTTCGGGGATGGTAAATTGGGGCTTGGTTTCTTCATTTACAAATGCCGTAGCACTAATTATGTATTGATATTTATCATCATATACCTCAAATCCTGCCCACCAGACGTGGCTCATGTTGTGTTCTCCACTTATCAGAGGCATCTTCAGAGCCTCCTTCTCTATTTTTTGAACCACTAGATTGCCAAAAGTAAAATCACTTTCCAAAAGAGTTGCCGTACCTTGATCTACCTGTAACCAAAAGGAACCCGCATACTCTGAGTTATCTTCTATTTCCTCTGCTTTGTAACAAATTGCACGGATTGTATCTCCGTATTCCACCGTTTTCTTTTTATTCCCTAAATTCTTATTTTTCTTGATTTCCAAAATACGATATCGATATATTTCATCATGAAAGTGCACAAATTCCTCGCCCACTTCTTTTCCGATAGCCTGCTTTATATTATTCTCATATACATCCACCGACAATTCGTAATCATTATAAGTAAACTGCTCTGACGTAATTGCCACCACAAATTCTTCTTTCCCCTGGGCAATCCACTGATTGGTGATTTTTCGTTTTTTTACGTTACATTGCAAAATCTCCCCTGTTAATTCGCACACAGGTATCTGCCCCAGTTTCTCCTGCCAATATTCCTCTACGGTTTCTCCGGACAAGTCTTCCAGGGAGAGATCTGTATCATCCGGTATCTGCTCATATTTTTCATCAATCACAACCGGCATTCCGTCATGATCAACAAAACATTTTGCCTCCCATAAATCCCGATCCTCTAAACCAAATCTACGGATGATAAAACCATCAGGGTCATCAAACTGCATTAACTGACCCTCAAAGGAACCCGCATAACAGACCAGACCATTTTCAATTCGAAATATCACAATGTCCCGAATATCCGGAAGTGCATTCCCCTTAAGCTGCATGTATATATAATAGTTTCCGGCTTTCTTCACCAGAAATGCTTCGCTGAAATAGGTTGCATCCCGTCCTAAGATATATTTATTGTCATTTACGGATACGGCATATTGGTATGCTCCACCTATTTCTAACTTAATAAATTCATCTTCGCCGTCTTCATTCAAATCCACCTGAAAAACCTTGGTCTCATCCGACCAATCAAACATAAGTTGTACATAATCCTCGTCTGCCTCCTCATTAGAATACTGAGCCGCCGCAGACTCTGCCATAGAAATATCTGCTGTCTTCACGGTCTCCTCCGTATGTGCATCGCGAAAGGCACTAAGTGCCGACAGGACAATGACTAATACAATTGAAAGTACTCTCTTTCTCATCTATTACTCTCCTTCCAAAAAATTAGAAAAAACATATACATTGGCAGATTTCTTTTTTCCTCTTCGTCAAGATAATCAACCACATTGATTTCTCACTAATACCAATCCTCTTATGATACGTTTTAAAGAAACATTTTTTGTGAAATAAGTTTTAAAAGCAATACCCGTTCTCTTTCGAACAGGCAAGGCGCTTCGCCTGCCGACACTCTGTCGCTATTCATCTGCAGGATTTCAAAAGGGTCCACAAATCCAAAATGATACCCCTTTTCAACT
>JAZNQI010000083.1:0-32876 GCA_045590095.1 Acetatifactor sp.
TCGGATACAATACTATGTACTCCCAAGCTTCCTTTTAAGTAAAATGACTCATCACTAAATTGGCACAGAAGAAACAGGATGCAATTTATGGACACCAACATGATACTGATAAAAGGATATGTTTGAAATCTTTTCCAAATATACTTCATCTTATCACCTATGTGCATCTTTTCACGCATCATCCTATCGAGAAAACTGTACCACTTTTTTACCCTATTCGTCAACCCTACGCCTATCTGTATACATATTCTGTCTTACCAAACTTTAACTCATCTCCTTTTTCCAGTTTGCGTTTTTCATAGGGTTGCAAACGCAACCCGTTCTTGTAGGTACCATTTGTCGAATTGAGATCCTCCACATAGTAGTTCCCCTCCTCTTCTGTAATGCGCGCGTGAATCCTGCTGACAGAATAGTCATTAAGAACCAGCGAAACATCTTCTTTTCTCTTACCGATAACAAACGGCAATTCTTCCAATTTCGCTACGGCCTCTCCGTCCGCTTTATATAAAGCCGGCTTTTGCAACATACCGGTATCTTCTATGTAAATTGTTTTCCCATATTCTTCCTCAGTTTGGTTGTCTTCCAACTCTTCTCTCTTGCGGATGTTGTCAATCGTTTTGTCTGCATACACAGTTTCCTCACGCACCGCAAACGGACGCGTCCCAAATATTTTCTGACGCATGTGTTCTCGATAATCTTCTCTCTTCTGTCTTTTCTTTCTCCTTGACTCTTTCCAGAATCCCCATGTTCTCTTTTCAGTAACCGGCAACTCTTCCTGAGCACTTACAGTTTCCGTCTTATCATTTTCCTTTACAGTGGTCATTAGCACATCTTGCTTTTCCTGACATTCTGCTGCCTCTCTTTCGAGATTTTCCCAAGCATCATGAATATGTTTTCGAAAATACTCCAATCCCACATTTTTCATCTGTTCATAGGCAGCATAAACAAAATTGACCAATGCATCATCTTCATAATCAATGCGTTCAATAAAGTAATCCATTAATTCCCATAAGCCATTATCTTCTTTGTAATAAGGAACATATAAAAAAGAAAAGTCATTGCTTTCCAAATCCTGAAATACGTGAGCCGGACTCCAAATAATACTTTGCTCTTCCAGCAAAAATCGGTCCAACTCGCCAAGCATTTTCTTAATACCCCATAAAAAGTCCCGAAACCAATCTCTTCCAATCTTTTTCAGTTCAAATAATTGCTTTACATTCTGTGTGGACGAAATATCATAATACAAATATGCCTCCCCGTTAATATACCGCAAACTACCCGGAAGCAAATAGCGAATCCCTCCTCGATTTAATATGCAATACTGATACCTTTTTTCCTCCGGTTTATTCTTCAAGTGAATTCTCTCGTAATTGCAGTTACAATTACGTACATACTCTGTTTCCAGCATCCCCATTTCTCCTTACTCCTTTGTTATTAATTTTTGCAGCCGCAAAAGACTGACCGGATTTACTTCTTTCACGTCATACATTTCGTTATCTTCTTCCACTTTTAGTACCGCTCGCCTTGCTGCTTCCAACTCTTCTATGCATCTGTCATACTGTATCAACATACCTTCTATTACAAACAGATATACCATGAACACGACAGACATAACTAATGCCGCCTCTACTGTCATATACCCTGCAATTCCCTCTTTCACGTACTTATCCAAATATAATTCCACCTCCCAGTACCCCAATACTGCCAATTGCCAGAAAAGGGACAAACGGCAGTCTCACATTATACTTTACGCCTTTGAAAATAACCAATACAGCGCTAACTACAAACACCATTAACAGTGCCAACCAAAACGAATACATGACTTCCATATACTCCATACATCCTCCCATTCCCAATAAAACTAATCCGTCTCCACATCCCACATGTTCTTTGGACAATCTCGAAAGAGCAAGCATGGCCACTCCGGGAAACATTGCCTCAATGGCATTCCCCCAATATAACTTACCCCTATACAGATTCCATCCAATACCAAGCATTCCGCCCACAAGGCCCAACATCAGAAGCCATTTGGGCAGGCTCATATATTTCCAATCATAAATACTACCTACAATTAACAAGACAACAATAAATATTTTGAAACACATTTTCTCTACTCCTTAACGCATTTACTGCAAGGGCGATAAGGAATATTACTCTTCCATACAATTGCCCTTACGTATCTTACAAGCGCAGAACAGTCTTTTTTATTATGATATCGCTCCCCTTGCGTCGTATAGAACACCACATCCTTCTGCGTTTCTTCTCCACATAGCTCGCACAATTCGTAACGCTCCCCGTTCTTATTACGCAAATTCCGAATACTGTTAACAGAAGAAGCATACACATCAATTTTAATATGACTGCAACCTGGTATTGCATGCCAAACCTCTCCATACAAAGTAACATACACATATTTCGGAATCTCCCCCGATAAATCGAACCCGGTCCATGTCTTACCTAAAAACCGATTTCCCATTCGCATATATCCAAAAGGAAATATTGTAATTTGAGGTCTTACCTGATAAGTAAGGTCTATTTCCACTACCTCTTCGTTATATTCTGATGCAACAAAGTTTAAGCCCGTTCTCCCATAGACCAATGGCGAATTATCCAAATACTCTTTTCCCAGCAAATATTCCGCGCGATTCTTTACGTATATATATGACACTCCTATATCAGGCACATCCAAATCTGTCGCCTCCGTAAGCGCTCCATACACCGTTAATTGTTTTCCGGCATCCCACATAGCGAGCGTTAACTTCCCGTGTAATCGGATCATCTCCACACTACTCATCAGATGAAAAAAGAAAAACATGAAAAGTGGTAAAAGAAACGCCGCCTCTACCGTCATACTTGCCCGAACTTTCTTTCCTTTCAAAAAAGAGGTGAACAGAGATATCCTCCTTGCAAACCATAGGGGGATTTTTATACGGGATTTTTGGTCAGATTCAACCTTTTTATGTGTCGGAGAAGGCATTCTATTTTGTTTTATATTTGACCTTTTTTTCGTCCACAAGAAGGACATCCCTGTTCACCTCTTTCTCTACTCGTAAGCTACTTGTGCCTGTACATTATGCACATATCCCATCCGCGACCTGACAATGGCTTGAACCGACATCCACTCTATGCATCCGTCCATTCGAAACTCTGCATTCCCGTCCGTAATGCGAATATCCATTTCCATCAAGTCCATAAACCTGAATGTCAGCTTCTGACTGTTTGTTAAGTACAATAAAATGTGGAGATAATCTTTATACTGTAAGCCTCTCTGGTTTTCGTCTCCTACTTCCATATCGACACTGTATAAAATACTCCCCAAGTCATAATGCCAGTCCGTTGCATTCTTTAATAAAGGAACTTTTCCGCCGGACAGCAGCACCTTCACATCATAAAGACTTTCCACATATGCCCAGCCCAATACCAGCGCCGCCTCTACAATGGGCTCCAGTTCCGGAAACAAACCGGTTGTAGCATAAGCAACCGCTCTCACAGCTCCCATCTTAACCGAATCGCTATATATGTGAATCACATTAGCCGCCCCGCGAATTAAAAACAGCTTAGTCACAACATTCACGAAATTTTCTTTATCACTATCAGCCCCATGTAATACGTACTCCACTTGATATTTCAGCAGACTTCCTTCCTTTTCCTGCCCGTAATATCCTGCATGATTTATTACGTACTCGTGAAACAAAATTCTGTCTACCGTGGATATTGATTCCGAACTGCTTGCATTTCCGCTATTCAAAGCACCGTTTTGCCTTCGCTTCGAAATATGGGTTGACAAGTCTACTTTCTGGTTTGAAATCTTGTCCGAATTTATCAGATTCATCAACAAGCCCTGTCCGCTCAGCACGGAAATATAGTCCATAGGCATCGGAAAATCATACCCTACGCTCTCCTTACCAACCACTTCCTCTATTTCGCGAGTAATTTTATGCCTTTCCTCTTCCAAATTGAACTCCGTTAATTTATAAGCATCCACCATACCAATCCACGTCAAAACATCTTCAACATATCCAATACCCACTTCATCCAGCATAACCTGTGATGCTTTTTTTTGAAATCGCATTCCATTATCATCCGTTGCAAACGCGACCTCATATACAGAAGCATCCAATAGTTCTAACCCTAAGAAATCTTTGTATACCTTGCTCGGTCCGTCACCTTCCCGAATATTTAAATTCTCTTCCACATAGTATTCCAACCGATTCTGTGTATTACAATAGGAAGGCACCGGAGTACCATAAGAACTATCTATATAAAAAAGATTATATTGTCGAAACAATTCTCTATGGTACTCAGCCATGACACTGTTCAGACCTATATCCACAGCACATTCCGCCTCCAGACGGCTGCAGCTGCGCCTGGCACCTTCTATCAGCGTGAGGCACAGTGAAAGCATTACTAACAATGTTAGTGACATATATATACTCAAATATCCTTCTGCACCTTTTCTGTTCATGCTTACACTTTTCCTGCTTGTTTTGTAATCTTTTCAAAGATTGTTTCTACCAATTCAGTAATTTGCGATTTAAAAATCAGAACCAACCCAATCAATACCACGATGATCAATATAATTTCTACCGTTCCCAAACCTGCATTATTACCTGCGACATAAAGTCTCCAATCAAGCACTCTCTTATCCAACCATCTTTTAAACTTTTTCATAAATCATTACCTCTCTTTCCTAAACTAAATAGAGAAAAACGCCGGGACCATAACTAAAAGCATTACAATTGCCATCATCATCACCATGGGCAATAACAACCTCGTTTGCGCCTCTTCTCCTAATTTTTTTCTGACATGAATATTCTCAACTTGTGCCTTTTTACACTCTTCCTTCAAACGTTCTAATAAAACAGAATTCCCCTTTTTCAAGTTCTGTGTAAGCATTGTGGAAAATCTCGCATATTCCTCCAACCCGGTTCGTTCTGCAAAACGTTCGTATACCAGTCCCTCCGAAACACCGGCACCTAATTCCTGACCTGCGTAAAACATCTCCCGGTAAATCTCCGCCTCAATCATTCCCTCCTTATATTTCTGTCCTTCCCTGGCAATCCGCAAGAAACACCCTCGCACCGTCAATCCTGCACCCATATACAACACAAATTTACTTAGTACCATAGGATAACTTACCTTCATATGTATTTTCTTCTTTTCCCATTCCTGATGCAGATCCCTGTCTTTCAAAAAATAAACTGCAACAGCCACCAAAATCACGAGTCCGAAAAGAATTCCGCTATTATCCTCACTTACTTTTTTCCAAGTGACGGGAACCCCGTTCAGTTCTTCCGGAAGCAGATACTCCTCTTCATACATGGTTTCAGAATTATGAACACATACCTCCCAAAGCAACTGTTCCTCCAGTGTATTTTCCGGTGTTTGGTTCTCCTCGCTTACATAAAAGGTGTGTCTGTACATCTCTTCACCATAGTAAAAATAAGCCTCTAATTCGTTTATTCCTTTGTTTCTCCAATAAATTTCAAAAGGATACCCGTCAAGTTCCTCCGGAAGCACCCATTTCCCATCCGGCTCCTTCCACCTGTCCGTTTTTAACGTTTCTTCTAAATCATCAATACATTCTTGAAGCAGAATCTCTTGCTCCTCCTTACGAAGCAATCTTTCATCCACAAATAAAATGAGTTCCTGCGCTTCTTCTCCGATAATGGCTTCCACCGGTATTTCCTGTTTTCCGCCGCCTACCTCTTCCCTTAAAACAGAACTTATCGTTACTCTGTCCAAAGAACTTACAATACTCGTAACAAGACAAAGAACTACTCCTATTAAAACGATTTTTAACAGGAAACTCCATTTTTGTTTGTAATAGGCTTTTTTCACCTCCGCACTCGGCATAGCATAAAAAAGGTGTCCCAAATCTGTTCCTACCCCTCTGTTTTCTAGGGGAAGGCGTAGCTTTTTACATAAAAGCAAGTGCAGACGTTCTCCCATTCGTTCAAAGAGTGTTCCCTCCATAGCCGTGGACGATAGTGCCAACAGCACATAGCCCACAAGAATCACAACACATCCAATCCTAACCATACAGCCTCCTACCCTATTGTTTTACTAAATATTTTTTCTGACCAAAGAAACGACGTAACATAGGCAATCAGACAAATACTCATTAGCACTACACCGGTCAGATTATGAAACAACATGGCAAAATATCCCGGATTTGTAATATCCAAATAGAGCACCATGCCAAAGGGCATAACATTCATAATTCTTTGTTCCATTCTTTTAGATGCCAATAATGTTTGAATCTCCTGTTCATTTTCCAGTCTTTGAGAAATAATTGTACTGTATAGATCTATTACACCGGACACATTTCCGCTATTTCGTTTTGCAATTGAAAAGACTTCCGCAAACTCCACTATTTCACTGTTTTCACTCTCTTCTGCCACTGTAAGCAACAAAGTTTCTAAGGTTTCGTTGTTTCGTAATCCTTTTTGTATAAACAATAACTCCTCTACAATTTTGCTGTATTCTCCAAACATCATCTTCATATCCCGAATACTTTCTGCGAATGCATTTTCCACAGCATAGCCGGCTCGCAGAGATGCCTCCACCGATAGAATACACTCTTTGAACTGTTCCAAATGATATCTGTTGTCCCTCTCTTTTTTCTTTCTTTGAGACAAAATGATAGCCATAACACCCACAGGCAACATAAAAGGAATGGCCCATACACTTCGATAAAAAAAGTAAGCAAAAAATATGGTAACTCCCGCTCCCTTCACAAAATCCCACACTGAAAGTGTTTTAACAAATTCGCAAACCGGCCGCACCAAGCTTTTTATTCTGTACAAGCTCTCCCTCCTTTCGCAAATTCCCCAAAATCCTTCCGTTCTCTTCACCGGATTCTGCAAAAGCGAATAAAGGATTTACTACAAATCGCCCTTCTGCATAGTCGATTAGCTCCACTATTTCCAGCACTTTTCTGCTACCGTCCCGCAGACGTCCCAAATGCACCAACACATCGATTCCCGAGGCAATCTGTCTGCGAATAGCTTCTACCGGAATCGCCATACCCATTAAAATCATCGTCTCCAACCGAGCTAACATGTCTTCGGCACTATTAGCATGCCCCGTAGAAAGTGAACCTTCATGACCCGTATTCAAGCAGGTAACCATGTCTGCTGCCTCTGCACCTCTCACCTCGCCCACAATGATTCTGTCCGGACGCATGCGCAAACTACATCTAATCAACTCCCGTATGGATATTTCCCTGCAGCCCTCTGCCGTGCTGTTTCGCGTTTCCAAACGCACCAGATTATCCAGTCCCTGCAACTGTAATTCTGCACTATCTTCAATTGTAATCACTCGTTCTTTCTTTGGAATAAATCCTGATAACACATTCAGAAATGTGGTTTTTCCGCTACCGGTACCGCCACTGATAAAGATATTGTATTTGGCTTTTACCAATGTTTTTAAGAATTCCGCAGCTTCTGCGGAAATAGAATTTTTCGCAATCAGTTCAGGCATATCGATGGGCTTGTCCGGAAATCTTCGAATGGTAACTATGGGTCCGTTGATTGCCACCGGATTCATAACCACATTTACTCTGCTTCCGTTTGCCAAACGTGCATCCACAATAGGTGATGCCTCATTTACCACACGGTTACACCCTGCCACAATCTGCTGTATGACATCCCGTAATTTCTCTTCCGATTCAAATCCCTGCTCCTGTTTTTGCAGTACTCCGTCTTTCTCTATAAATATATGATTGGGACCATTTATCATGATTTCTGTGATTTCCTGTTTTTCTACAAATTCCTGCAAAATATCCAATCGTCTTAATGAATGAAACAGCTCCTCTCGTAATCTTCTCTTCATACTTACCGGCATGATTTCGGAGTCTTCTTGAATCATAATAACATCGTCAATAATCGATAATACTTCCTCATCCTCCATTTCTCTGCTGTAGTCCAAACGTTCTAACACCGCATTCCGAAGTTTTCCTTTGCACGCTGTATAGTCCTCCATCATATTCCCTCCCGATACATCAATTCCTTTACATATTCTGCCAAAGTGCCCTTGGTATATTGTTCAATCTCTTGCGGGAGTTTTCGAAATACGGGCAACTGACATTTTGCTGTTTTCTCTCTTACCTCATCCAATTTCCGGGCACTCAACAGTTGCTCGTATTGTATAACCTTACTCTTTGCTGCTGAATCTTCCTTTTCAATGGTGTAGATCCTTTCGCACATTTGTAGGATATCAAACAAGCCTTGAATGCTTTCACTCAAATCCAAAATAATATATTCATATACGCCACTCTCTGCAATTTTATGTAGTAACTTAGTCCATTCACCGGCAGTCACATACAGCAGGTTCTGACCGTTTGTCATAGACGTGATATAATCCAATCCGCCGATATTATTTGTAACCGCTTTTCTATGCATTTGAAAACTCTGCTCCTCGGGCAAAAAATAAAGCAATTTGGCAAGTCCATCTTCTATATAATCTCCCCAATCCGCATGACGCCCATAATATTCAAATGACAAATATAATGTAGGATGCTTTTCCGCTAGTAATTGTCCGTATGTCAAAGCAAATGTAGTCTGCAAGCACCTTCTTACAGGTGAATACATCCCTATAAACTTTGTCTTTTGAGTCCCTTTCAACATAGGTGCAGCATCATGTTCCAGCTCCATATATTTGGTCCAAATGGATTGATTTACTTTTTCAGCTTCCTGGTACTTGTCAATATTCATGACATCCTTAATGTGAATGACACCACTTTCGTTTAATACAATAATCAACCTAACAGGTAGCGTTTTGACAAACTCTCCATACGCGGATTCTGCAATCAGCAAAACCTCTATTTCTCTCTTTAAACAATGCAATTCCTCCGGCTTTGTATATACTACCACTTCCCATACCGTTTCCTTATGTTTACATAGGAACTCTGCCATATGCTGTGCATAGTCTTCTTCCGGGTCGCATAAAACCAATAACTTATGCTCCAAAAAACCTCCTCCTTATATAATGCTCTTCTTGGGAATTCGTACGAAATTCTGAATTATTTAGAATAATGAATTTATTAAGAAGATAGAATTTCTTCTATGTGAAACGAATTGTAACATATTATTTTCAATTTGTCTATATAAAAATTATAAATTTTTGATATATTTGTTTTTCTATCCTTTTTCAGCCCCTTTTGGTATATTTTGTATCCTTTCCGGCTATACTTGTAACAACCGACTAAAAGCCTGTGGGCAGAATGGAGTATTATGAAAGTATTATTCAAAAAGAATTATGTAACACCGACGGTTCTCGAAGATGATTTTACTGCTGTCAATCTAAAGTCTGAAATGGAAAAAACCCGCCAGGCACTGGACAGTGCCTATGCGGGCTTTGATTATGCCGTTGATCCGGATATGATTGATTGCTACATTTATGAAATCAACTCTTTACAAAAAAGATATAAACATCTGTGTGACCTTTCCGTAGCGGAAGCAGCCGTAGTCCAAAATACATCACGCCAGCATTCCCCGATTCGAGCTCTGGTTCGTCATGTCTTTGGTTAAAGCACCCTTTCCGTAAGTCAAACCGGTATATACTGTTTCTGTATTGCTCATAACAGGTGCTGCGGTATTCTGGGGCGCAATCTGTGCATACGCATCTCGCAGCTGCACAATCACTGTCTCCACCTCATCCAGCACCTGAACTGCTTTTCGCACCTCCGCATAAGCCAGTCTGCGAATACAAAACAGGTACAACTTATATAAATTGCCGGCAATTTCATATTCCGGATGAAGGGACTGAATCAGTTCGTTTATGCAGGCACGGATTTTTCGAATCCCTTCCCTATATGCCATTGTATCCCCGGCCGAATCAGCTTCTCTTGTTTCCTCTATAAACATAAGGGTCATATCGTATAAAATAACAACCATTTCCGTAGGATTTGCTTGTGTAATCCTTAGCGTAAACTGCTGTTTTACTTCCTTCGTCATAGAACTCCTCCATTACTGTAATAACTGCAATACCTGTGAAGGTCTTTCATTGGCCTGCGCCAACATAGAAGTACCCGCCTGTGTCAATACCTGATAAGTAGTATATCTGGTCATTTCTTCTGCCATATCCACATCCATAATACGTGAATATGCTGCAGTCATGTTCTCGCCGGTAACATCTAAGCTGTTTATGGTAGATTCCAAACGATTCTGATATGCACCCAGTTTTCCTCGAACCTCTGATACAAAGGAAATAGCACCCTTCACTCTAACCATGGCATCCTTTGCTCCCAATTCAGTACTTACATCAATATCGTCAATTCCCATATTTCTCAAAGATACTGTCGGAATATCAACTGCCAATACCTGACCTTCGTTTGCACCAATTTGCAATCTCATAGGGCCTACATCTGTCACTTCCACCTGCAAATCCGTATAAGTTCCGGCTTCCGCTTCTTTAATATCCAGCTTAATCTCGAAACCTTCTTTGCCGCGAATAGTCACAAAACTGTCGCTTACTTCTATAGGTTCCAGACCTTCCGGGAAATTATCTCCAAAAGTAATACCGTTTACCACTTTTGTGGTATTTCCAAACTCATCCACTTCCTCTGCAATGGTAACACTGTCAATCACATAAGTTTGAGCAGGTGTAGTGTCACTGAAGGTGTTTACTTTAATACTTTCTTCACTGGTATATCCCTTTACATCAAACTCGCCGTTGAGCAGTGGCTGACCATTAAATTCCGTAGCTTCTGCCACACGTTCAATTTCTTCCTTCAGCTGCGCAATTTCATCCTGAATTACCTGACGGTCTTCGTCATTCATGGTTCCGTTTGCCGCCTGAACTGAAAGCTCGCCCATTCTCTGCAACATTTCTGATACTTCTGTCAAAGCACCGTCCGCAGTTTCGATAATAGAAACACCATCACTGGAATTTTGATTTGCTACGGAAAGGCCCTCAATCTGAGCATTCATTCTCTTAGAAATAGCCAACCCTGCCGGGTTATCTTTGGCACCGTTAATCTTCAATCCTGAAGATAATCTCTGCAACGACTGGGATAAAAAATTATCATTATTCGCCAACGCGTTATTGGTAAGCATTGCTGATACGTTGTAATTAATTCTCATCTTCTCTCACTCCTATGTAGCATCACCCACAGCCTTCAGCGCCTGTAAGAAATTCTTTGACAACCTATATAAGCTGTCGTTACTCACCTGCGTTCCGGTGGACTTCCTTGTCCAATCCATAGGGATATGATTTGATTTACTGTATATAAACTCTACCTCGCAAAACTTCCATTCTTCGCCAAGGCTCTTACTTACTATATCGGAAGATTTTCTCAAATTCATAACCGCCTCTTCCTCATTTCCCACAAAATAGCCTTCCACTCTTTCATCCTGAACCTGCAGTGCACCGGATATCTTACCCAGCTTCGGACTCTCAAGCGTAATCTGTACCAAGCCCTTTAGTTCTTCCTCTTCAGAAATACGAAGATGAATACCCGTTACCTCCCCACCGATTTCCATGGGGAAATAATACTCCTGCGCCGGTGCTAGCTTCTGCATAATATGCATTTGCTTATGAAGGAGTTGCATATTCCGCACATCCAAAGTGTTGTCTGTTTCTGAAATAGTAGCCTCCTCTGTTTCTGCAAGTACATCCTGCACATATTCGGAATATTCCTGTATAAAAGCATCCTTTTTTTCAAGTTTTTTCCAAATATCCTTGTCTTTGTCCTTTTCAGCACGACCCATACGATTCTGCTTTACAAAAAACTCCTGCAGATTTATTTCCAGCTCCTGTGTTGCAAATACATTCTGCGGTGTTTGCTCCAATCCTGTGCGCTCCAGGCTGTCAAAAACTTCCTTCTGTGCCTGCGCAACATCTCTGTAAAGTTCTCGATAGCGATTAGCTTCCTCATGGTTGTAGGCTCTTTCAATTTGCTCCGAGATAGAAAACTTCATAACAGTATCTTCATTCAAAGCTCCAACTGCATCATCTATTTTCATATCCAGACCTTTGAATTTACCGCTTCGAACCGCAGACAAAAGATTCTTAAAATTGAGCTCTCCACCAAAATTCAATAGGGCACCTACAGCCGCTCCATCCGTTTTTTCGACCTGATGCACCAATCTGTAGCATCCGATAAAAGCATCCTTTTCTTCCGCAGTCAACTCTCCGGAATGCTCTAAGCGATACAGGAAACGACTGTATTTTTCAGCAGTTTGCGAATATTCCTGTGGCAACTTTTCGAAATATTGTTCCAAATCCGGCAAGGTTTCCTCCAAAGGGTTCACTCCGTCCCGAATCATTTTCAAAGTGGCCGCAGGAGTCATGCGATGTACCACACGTTCCACGGTTTCCAACGCCTGCTTTACACGCTCCATGTTTTCCTCACTAATATCCATGTGATTATAGCTTAAAACACGAAGAGCCTTACGATTTTCTTCTGTCACCTCGTAGGAATTCTGCGACAAGATCTGATCCAGGTTTGCAAAAGCCTTTCGAATATGATCCCCCATATCCGCTCGTGGAGCAGTCTGCAAGGTTTCGTAGCGCTCGCCCGCCTTTTCGTATGCACCTGCCAAGGCTTTTCCGGCTTCATGGAAATCCTTTAACGTACTTTCCTGTATTTTATCCAGCCAATCTCCCACTGTAGCAAGAGGCAAATGAGGAAGCTCACGAATGACGGATTGTGCTTCCTTATATGTATTATACGGTATTTCCGGATTCTGTTCCTTCGGGAAATATTGCTTCGCCAATTCCTGCTCTGCCTGCTTCAGTGCCTCAATGGTTTCTTCGATAGGTGCCGTATCAATTGAAAAACCACTTCTTAAAAGTTTCAGATTGGTTTCCACCGTCATGTGCAAACGAATCTCCTCTAACTGCAGTCTGTCCTGTACCAGATGCAATGCCTGCTCTCCATGATACTTATCATAAACAGCCACTGCCTTTTCCAAATAAGTAGAACAGTCTGCCAAATTACGGTCTTCTACAGGTATACCGTCTGCAATAGCTACCGTAGCCGCTTCTGTAACATACTCCCCACTTAAAGGAAATGGAACAGCCAGAATGTCTTTCATTCGTAATACTGCATCTCTATCCACCGGTACATTATTTTTAATCAGCCAAGCCGCCGCTTCTTTCTCTTCCGCTCCCGTCTGCATCCCCATACGCGCTAACAGCTTATCTGTTTCCGCTTCCAAATCCAGACGATTATCACCTTCCGCCACATTTTTGGTAATGTACCCCTTTATCTCTTCTCCAAAGTATAAACTTGAAGATTCCATATCGGTCTTAGTTCCGCTGGCGGACGCCACATAGAAATCCTTCAAATTTGCGGACATTTCGTTCATGGCCATAAAATAATAGGTATCCTGCGACGGTACTCCTAACCGTTTTGCAACATCCAATGCCCAAAGTACCTTCTCTACATTTTGCTCATCAACAGGGATATCCCTCTTAACAAAACTATCGACCATTGCCCGTGCCAAGGAATCGCTTCCTACTGCAGCTGCCAATGTTTGTTCGTCTAAAGTATCTGTATATCCCTCTACATGCACACCTGCCTTAACGAGTTCTGACTTGATTTTATCTAAAATTGTAACCGCTTCCCGAGTGTCCATTTCCGCAGGATCGTATCCCTCTTCCTGCATACGTGCAAAATCTTCGTCGGACATAGTATGAGACATCACTGTCATTTGATTACGATAGTTCATCATATCCGCATCAATATTTTGCCCCGGCAAAGCTTCTGCAGGCTTTGTCTTAAAAGCATTCTCTGTCCCAAATCCAACCCTTTCCTTACCGTCAAAGGCTACCTGATAAGAGGCATTCACTTTTGCAAAATGCTGCCCCTTCGTTGTTTTCTCGGCTTTTACATTCTCTGTATTCACTTGAGACAAATTATCAAAAGTAATTCGCATATACGTCCTCCAAGTCCTTTGGTATAAAGATTATCGGCTAATTTACAGTTTTTATTAGAAATAAGATTAATTTTAACCACGAAAAAACAGATGGATGTTTCTATGCATCCATCTGCCTCTTACTGTTACAGAAAATCTTTTTCACGTATAATAATCATATCTTCTTCATCATATCGCTTTGCAGCTAATATAGCAAAGAAATGTCCTATTGATTTACGGTTTGCACTATCAATAGCCGCATCCATAATTTCTTTCACTTCCATGATTGTTACGGCATGGTCACTGGTCTGTCGCTCTGCGATTACCCTATGGAGTGCTAACATACCAAACTCATCAATAGAGTATTCCTGTTCTCTTGCATATTTCTTGGCAAATGACACCAATGCCTCATTGCTTAAAGCTTCCATATCTATTCTGGCATTGAAGCAAGGCTCCAAAATAGAATACTTATCGAAGAAAGTATTGATTGCTCTCTTAGTGCCTTCCAATACCACTATGATGCCTCTTGTTTCCTGCTGGAATACTCTGTATAAGCTCTTTGCAGTTGCCTCATTTATGTCTTCCGCTTTCTGAATAATCAGTGCTCCGTTTACCAATCCTTCTACAATTTCCGGAATATTTCTCTTATTCAAAGAATTACCGGAAATCTTTGCAACCTTGCCGGAGAAATTGGTATCTTCCTGCTGAATATAACGTATCAGACTTCTGGCCAATCCGATTGTATCCAATCCCTCTCTACCGGTGATTACAATATTACCTGTATATGCCGCCAATGACACTGTATCTAATGCATTCATTAACTGCGCCTTAGACTGACGACCTTGGATATATGGTGCAAATAACTCACGAGCCTCCTTGGACATGCTACGCAGTGAAGCATTCTCTTTGTTGCTGTCATCAGAATCGGATTCCGCGTCATCAAAGTCATCTACAACATCAAATGCTTCTTCAGCCTGTTGCTCTGCTTCTTCGGATTCACTCTCTTCCGTTTCCTCAGCCTCCTCGGATTCTTCGAGTTCTTCTTCAGCTTCGGTTTCTTCGCCCTCTTCGAGTTCTTCTTCTGCTTCGATTTCTTCCGACTCTTCGAGTTCTTCTTCTGCTTCGGTCTCTTCCGACTCTTCGAGTTCTTCTTCTGCTTCGACTTCTTCCGACTCTTCGAACTCTTCTTCAGCTTCAGTTTCTTCCGACTCTTCGAGTTCTTCTTCAACCTCGGTCTCTTCCGACTCTTCGAGTTCTTCTTCAGCTTCGGTTTCTTCCGACTCTTCGTGTTCTTCTTCAACCTCTACTTCTTCTATTTCTTCAAACTCTTCTTCAGCTTCGGTTTCTTCCGACTCTACGAGGTCTTCTTCAATCACGGTATCTTCCGTTTCATCGATTTCTTCTTGGATTTCTACTTCTTCCAATTCCTCGAATTCTTCCGCGGCCTCGTCAATTACTTCTTCGGTAGTAGCTTCACTTTCCGTCACTTCCAATTCCTCAAATGACTCTACCGCTTCACCGATTTCTTCCTCTTCGGAAGCTTCTCCATCCTCAACCACTTCTAACTCTTCAAAGGAATCTATTGCTTCATCGATTTCTTCCTCTTCCGGCTGTTGCTCTTTTTCCAACGCTTCAAAGCCATTCTTATCCCTTACCAAGCGCTCCGCCTGAGGTAAAACCTCTTCCACGGTCTTCCCTTTCTCAAGCTGTTCCAATAAACCGTCTCTTACAGATGCTTCAAATTCCGTAAACATCGCACCGGTATTTTTAATAACCATCTGTCTGACATTCTCTTTGCGCTTCTCCTCCAATTCGAGTTTCATGCGCTCCCACTCTAACAGAATATCGTTAAAATTCATCTGACCGGTAATCTGCTTCTCAAGTGCAACAGCTTCCGGAACCACAAAACTAATCTGGCCGTCTCCCTCTACGGAAAGCACCTTGGCCATTTCCTTAGCCTGCCAATCCAATTCTTCCGGTTTATGAGCATTCTTGTGCGGCTTAACCTCTTCTACCGTTTCTTCTTCGTTTTCTTCCGGCTCTATTTCCTCTACATAGGAATCTTCTTCCTGTATTTCTTCAGATTCCTCCGGTTCTTCTGATTCTTCCAAAACAGAAGCTAATTCTGCCGGCAGTTCCTCTTCTTCATCCGTTATGGTTTCTGGCTCCTGCTCTGCCTCTTCGGATACGCTTGCCGGTGCGAAACTCTCTTTTGCCAACTCAAGCTCTGCAGTCTCTAATACACCCAACATGAATTCAGCAGTATTTGCTAATTCAAAATCTATATCTTTTTCTTCCTGAGGTTCGCTCTTATCTAAATACTCTTTTAATCCTGCTGCCACTTCCGCCTGCAGATTGATGGTGTCACATTGACTAAGTCCCAAAGGCTTTACCTGTATATCAATCTCTTCAGCTGGAATTCGTATAGTTGCTGCATTATCCACATCCGCTTCCGCAACTTCCGGCACCTCCTCCGTCACGGGTTCCGGTTTCTTGAAACGATTGTCATATTTTTCCTGCTGCTGTGGCGTGAGAGGCTGGTGCTGCATCTTCAGTTCCATGGCCTTGATTACATATTTGCCTTCACCAAACCATACAATCAACTCGTCACATTCTTCTACACAGCGGGTTTCCATACCCACTCTGTGGTATAACAAAGCCAATTCGTAAGCCCATTTTTCTCGGTAATCGCGTTTCTTCAGTTCCTCTAATACTGCTATGCGTTCTTCCAGACCAACTTCCTGAGCTTCATAAAGCTTGTACTGTAAAATATATCTGCCGGGATCCTTGGGTGCCAATCGGATGAATTCCTTACAATACTCCAATGCATTTCCCAAATCGTCCATTTTAATGGCTAACTCACAAAGCGAGTATACAATGGTTCTTCCGCCGGGATGACGGTCATATGCCAAGAGCAACATATCCCTACTGTCTTCATATCTGCGATTTTTCTTGTATACATCACTGACCATACAGAGCATTTTGACACTCTTAACACGACGCCAGTCAATGGTATCTGCCACTTCTGCCGCCTCATCAAATGCACGCATCTTTATCAGTTCTTTAATCTCATCTTCTTTGATTTTGTATTCGTACTTATCCAAGGTTGTCACTCCCACATTCGTAAACATTGGTTTTTTGATTCTAATACGTAAAAATACCCACTTTTACTCACTAAGTTTACCATAGTGCTTGTGGCTTGTCAAAAATAAAAACTCTTTTCTTACAATATATTGCTTAATTCGGCAAATTGTTCCAAAGACAAGGCTTCCCCGCGAATGGTTGGCGAAAGTCCCATCTTCTCCAATGCTGCGAGCACCTGTTCCTTCGTTACATGTAATTCCGAAGCATTTGTCAAACCGTTAACCAATGTTTTCCTTCGCTGATTAAAAGATGCCCGAACCAATGCAAATATCTTCTTCTCATCATTTACTTCCACCGGCGGTTTTTCGTATCTGGTCAGTCGAATCACTGCACTTCCTACATTAGGACGGGGAATAAAGCAATTCGGAGGCACATTTGCCACAATCTCCGGTTTGGCATAATACTGCACCGCCAAAGACAAAGCACCGTAATCTTTGGTTCCCGGGCCTACCTGCATGCGGTCTGCCACTTCCTTCTGTACCATAATAGTAATACTTTGTAATGGTACGTGACTTTCAAACAATCCCATGATAATAGGTGTCGTAATATAGTACGGTAAATTGGCAACCACCTTTATAGGACGTCCCTGATTCATCTCTTCCACAATTTTATTGATATCCACCTTTAAAATATCGTCATTGATAATGGTTACATTATCATATTCCGACAAAGTATCTTGCAGAATCGGAATCAGCGTTTTATCAATTTCAACCGCCACCACTTTGCCGGCTCTTTCTGCAAGGTACTGCGTCATAGTTCCGATTCCGGGTCCGATTTCCAACACGCAATCATCCTTTGTAATCCCTGCCGAATTCATGATTTTTTCCAAGACATGAGTATCTATCAAAAAATTCTGACCAAACTTTTTCTGAAAATTAAAATTGTACTTTTGCAAAATTGCTATGGTATTCTGAGGAATTCCCAAATTTGCCATCCGTCGTATCTCCTCTAAAAGTATCTGAAATCATCTATAAAATGTACAAAATTGTACAGTAACAATACATCCATGTTACCATACTCATCCAAACTTTCCATAAACGGGAAAAGTCTGCCGTTAAAATATCGCAAATCTAACACATAAATCTTTTCATAATGAGGCGCCAAAAGCGGAATCATAGTATTTGCATACGAATCCTTTATGACAAACAACTGCTTTTTCACCTTGGAACCGGTGGTAATCTCTATCAAACCATGATTATCATCCAAGAAATATCCGTATTTATTCTTACCCGTCAGATACTTTTCTTCATAAAAGCTCTCTGTTTCAATCATCAAATCATATTTCAACTTCACCGGATTTTCCAGTGTTTCCGGGAAGATGTGTATTTCCTCACCTTTCACAGGCAAATTAATTTTGGACTGTAACGTTCCCGTAAAATCATTTGTCACTGCCTGCATAGTATCTAAAGAGTACTCTGCAGGAACAAACTCATTCTTGCTTGCCCATTCCAAATAAGCATAATAGGCACCTCTGCTGGTCCAATGATGGTCTGTTTTGTAATATATTTTCTCCTGCGCATGTGCAGAAAGAGTGGGAAACAAATCAATAACCCTTTCTTCTCCCACTGTCATCTTTACCTGTTCCAAAAACTGTCTTTGGTCAAAGTAAGGGGCTTGAAAAGGAAGTTTATCCGTCAGTATATTATCTGCGGTAGGTGCCAACATGACCTGCGTTTGAGGATATTGCTGCACCAGCTTACTTAACAATTCCAATTTTTTGTTTATGGTTTCCTGAGTAAAATCACTGTCCAAATGCTGCTCAATCAGATATCCGTCATCTGCCAGATACACACCGTTGATTTCTTTCTTTTGTAACAATCTGTCTATTTCAGTCTTTAGGGTAATCCAATTATTTCTGCTGACAAATTGGTCATTCAAATACAATTCATACTTTTCCATAAACTCACCGGAAAGCAATGTCTCCACGCTGAATTCCGGTTTTTCAGCCAATATTCTGTTTTCGCTTTCGGAAAAGAAAATATCTTCCTGTATCAAATCCGCCACACAAATAGTCAGCATAATCACACAGAAAAACAATACCGTTTTCCAAGCATTTTTTCTCTCATCCTGAAGAACCAAAAGAAGCACCCTCCTTTCTTTTCAGTCTCTTAAAATCTAAAATACAAAAATGGATTGTAGGTTGCGTCCACAATATACGCAATAGAGGCAATCAATAGAATAGCCGGCAATAATTTCTCTAAAATTCGATAACAGGCTATTCCAAAACCCTTTTGGGACTCCGACATCTTTTTACAGATATTCTTTACCAAAGGTGTACATGCAACTATGGCGATTACAAATAGAATTCCATTCTCCATGCTCATAAACAAGGTCTCCCGTGTGTATACACCGGCTCCCTGCAACCCGAACATTGCCTTTAAATAGTTTACAATTCTGTCCACCTGTTCTACTGAGAAAAATACCCAGCTGATAAGTACCACCAAAAGTGTGTATATTCTCCCTACAAATCCGGGCAGAGCATCAAATATTTTTTTCATACCGAGTTTTTCCATCATCAGCCAGAATGCAAACCAAAGTCCCCAAAACAGGAAATTCCAACCGGCGCCGTGCCAGATACCGGTTAATGCCCAGACAATTAAAATATTTAACAGTTGTCTCGGCAAACCTTTACGGTTACCGCCCAAAGGAATATAAACATATTCTCTGAACCAGCTGCTTAATGTCATATGCCACCTGCGCCAAAACTCTGTTATTGTTACCGAAATGTAAGGATAGTTAAAGTTTTCCGGGAAGGTAAATCCTAAGCATGCGCCCAACCCGATTGCCATATCGGAATAACCCGAAAAATCAAAATATATCTGGAAAGCAAACGCGATAATGCCTATCCACGCTGCCACTATATTCAATTCACCAAAGTCACCAGCTGAAATCTCGTTCCAAATAAGTCCTAAATTATTAGCCAAAAGCACTTTTTTTGCCAAACCAATAATAAATCTTTTACAGCCGTAACTGATTTTTAAAATATCCGGCTTTCTTTTTCGCAAATCATTTTGTACATCCACATATTTTACGATAGGACCGGCAATCAACTGAGGGAATAAGGTTACAAATACTGCAAAATCCAACAGATTCTTCTGTACCTTTGCCTCTCCTCGATACACATCTATGGTGTAGGACATGGTCTGGAAGGTATAGAAGGAAATACCAATCGGCAACGGCAAATTTAATAACGGAATATTCAACCCAAAAACAGAGTTGACTGTTCCGACCAAAAAATCTGCATACTTAAAGAATCCCAGCATGCCCAAATTAATAATGATGGAGGATATTAATAATATCCTTCTGACAATTGTGCTCCGGCTGGCATTAATGGCCAATCCGTGTAAATAATCTGAAATCGTGGAAAAAATCATTAGGCAAACATAAATCGGTTCGCCCCACGCATAAAAAACAAGACTCCCAAAAAAGAGGATGAAATTCTTCATCCTCCCGGGAGCCACAAAGTACAATATCAGAAAAATCGGTAAAAACCGAAACAAAAATAATGTACTGCTAAAAACCATTTTACACCCCTCTTATCAGGAATTATTGTGCTACCTTACCAATTGCTTCCAATGCCAATTCATTCTGTGCCTGGCAATGCTGAATCACTGCTTCGTCACCCTGGTCTACAAGTGCCATTACATCAGCACCCAACTGTACAAAACATACAAAATTTCCAAAAGTTTCAATTCTGGAAGCCTGAATCTTACCTACATTCATAGGATACTGCATGGTATCGTTTACTAAATTTTCGCGGTAAGCGTTCAAAACACCTTCTACCGCTTCAACCTGTCCTTCTTTTGCCTGAATGATAATCAAAGTATCCACATTGGTACTAATCATAGGCATTTCACCGAAGAATGCATCATACATATCAGCAGTAAGTCCGAAGCCTTCCAAAAACTCAGCAGGCATTTCGGTATTCGGCCAATAATTTTCTCCAAGTTCATCCACTACTGCCTGCTTTAAGTCAGCAATAGCTACGGAAGAGGTAGATTCTCCTGCTCCGCTTCCTTCATCGGTTGCACCGTTACCGTCATCGGGTGTTTCATTACCGCCATCGGTAGCGCCTGCATTTCCTCCATCAGTATTTTCTGTAGAAGGATCCTGAGTTGCATCCGGCTCATCTGCACCACACGCAATCAAGCTAAGGCCCAATGCCATTGTACATAATAATACAGTTAATTTTTTCATAATACTCCTTTCTGCTACCTTCCTATGTAGCAGTCCTTTCTTCTACGTTACACCCTTAGTATACCCAATTTTTTATAAAAGTAAACACTTGTTTTCTTAAGAATTTATAACTTAATTGTAAAGAAAAAGATGACATATCGCAGATTATCTTGTATACTCTAAAACGTATTGTAACATATATAGCGGAGGAAAGAAAGAGCATGAGTATATTAAATGTAGAACATTTGACACATGGTTTCGGAGACCGCGCCATTTTCAACGATGTCTCCTTCCGTTTGCTGAAAGGTGAGCATATCGGTTTAATCGGCGCCAACGGTGAAGGCAAATCTACTTTTATGAATATAATAACCGGAAAGCTTCAGCCGGATGAGGGAAAAATTGAGTGGGCCAAAAATGTACGTGTGGGTTATTTAGATCAGCATACGGTTTTGAAGCCCGGAATGACTATTCGTGATGTACTGGCATCTGCCTTTGATTTCTTGTATGAAATGGAAACCGAAATGAACGCCCTTTGCGACAAAATGGGCGAAGCTTCTCCTGAAGAATTGGAAGTGTATATGGAAGAATTCGGTACCCTGCAGGAGCTTCTGACTCAGCACGACTTCTATATGATTGATTCCAAAGTAGAGGAAGTAGGACGTGCACTGGGACTGTCAGATATTGGTCTGGACAGGGATGTAACAGAACTCAGCGGCGGCCAGCGTACTAAGGTTTTACTGGGCAAGCTTTTACTGGAAAAGCCGGACATCCTTCTTTTGGACGAGCCTACCAACTATTTGGACGTACAACATATTGAATGGCTGAAACGCTACTTAAATGAGTATGAAAATGCCTTTATCTTAATCAGCCATGATATCCCTTTCTTAAACAGTGTTATCAATTTAATTTATCATATGGACAACCAGCTTCTGACCCGTTATGTGGGTGATTATGACAAGTTCCAGGAAGTTTATGCCATGAAAAAGGCGCAGTTGGAAGCAGCCTACAACAAGCAGCAAAAGGAAATTGCTGATTTGAAAGACTTTGTTGCCCGCAATAAGGCTCGTGTAGCAACCCGTAACATGGCCATGTCCCGCCAGAAAAAATTGGACAAAATGGATGTGATTGAACTGGCTGCCGAAAGACCCAAGCCGGAATTTCGCTTCAAAGAAGCCCGTACTCCCGGCAGATATATTTTCCAGACCAAGAATCTGGTCATCGGCTATGACGAACCACTATCAGCACCTTTGAATCTGGAAATGGAACGCGGACAAAAGATTGTCCTTACCGGGGCCAACGGTATCGGTAAGACCACTTTGCTAAAGAGTATTCTGGGATTGATTCAACCATTGTCCGGAAATGTGGAGCAGGGAGATTACCTGCACATCGGTTACTTTGAACAGGAAATGAGTCAGGATGTGAATACCACCTGTTTGGAAGAGTTGTGGAATGAATTCCCCGGCTTTACCCAGTACGAGGTACGCTCCGCCCTTGCCAAATGCGGACTGACCACCAAGCATATCGAAAGCAAGGTTAAAGTATTGAGCGGTGGCGAGCAGGCAAAGGTTCGTTTGTGTAAGCTCATCAATCGCGAAACCAATATTTTACTTTTAGACGAGCCTACCAACCATTTGGATGTAGATGCCAAGGATGAGTTGAAACGTGCCCTGCAGGATTACAAGGGTAGCATCCTTATGGTATGTCATGAGCCGGAATTCTACGAAGGACTGGCTACGGACGTATGGGATTGTACTAAATGGACTACGAGAGTATTTTAAAAAATCACCCCGGGATGGCGGATACCGTCCCGGGTTTTTATTACCACGTAAAATTCCGTCCTTTCGAAAGAACTGTTGTCAATCTCTTTTCATCGGTGGTATACTGAGTGCAAAATTATGTTTTTGGAAAGGCAAGTATATGTTTGGAAGTACATTAGGCAATCTGACCGCCATACTTTATTTCACTTATTTTCAACTGGCGGGTATGATTTTAATCTCTATTTTATATAAAAAGGAAGGCTCGTTAACCCGTTTTCTATTGGGTAGTGTCACAGGCTCTCTGCTCTTGCAATGGGTGCCTGTACTGTTTTCCTTCTTCCTTGGATTCGGATTTTGGTCCCATGTATTAGCAGCCCTTTGTTTATTGCCCGTCTTTCTATGGGGCATCTGCAAACGGGAAGTATTGGGACGTCAGTTTCTCTCCGGTTTGCATCGGGTACGTTACCACTATGTATTTCTCATGGTTTTGGGGCTCTTTTTCGTGTTATGGGCATACCTGTTGCATACCCATACCATCCCCATGAATGCAGAAGGTGCCATGTTGGCAGGCCAATGCACTTACGGTGATATGAATATGCATTTAGGTTTTATCACCTCTATCGCCAACCAGGGTACCTTTCCTCCTCAATACTCCCTATTCCCGGGTACAAGATTGTCCTATCCCTTTTTAAATGACAGTATCTCATCCAGCCTTTACGTATTAGGAGCTTCCCTCCGGCTGGCTTACATTCTGCCCATGCTGGCTGCATTTGTGCAGGTGGCCGGCAGTGTGTACTTACTGGGGCACTCTTTGCTTGGCTCCCGCGCCAAAGCAATGCTTACCTATGTCTTCTTTTTCTTAAACGGCGGTTTGGGCTTTGGATATTTTCTGAATTGGTCCCGCGAAAAGACCTATACCTTTCAGGAACTCTTTTCCGGCTTTTATGTGACCCCTACTAACCTGACGGAAGAAAACATCCGATGGGTCAATATGATTGCAGATATGCTTTTGCCTCAAAGAGCCACTTTGTTTGGATACGCAGTACTATTCCCTGCTATTTGGCTTCTTTATCAAGCCGTTTTCCATGGCAAAAAAGAATACTTCCTTACAGCCGGACTCTTTACAAGTGCACTGCCCATGATTCACACCCACTCCTTCTTAGGCATGGGACTTATTAGTGCCTCTTGGCTATTGCTATATTTGTACCGCAATGTAATTGCTACCGAAAAAAGGAAGTGGCACGGTGCAACGATTCTGGGTATTTTCGTGGCTATTATGTGCTTTCTGCAATATTGGAACAGCAAAGGGCACCTGACTTCTCAGGACTTTATGGTATTCGGCATACTTGGTCTGGCTGTTTGTCTGGTAGTTGGAATACTTTTCCTTATATGCTTCTTGAAACGAAACGGCACAAAAGAATTCCTGCTCACTTGGGGCGTTTTCTTAGGGTGCGTACTGGCACTCGCTCTACCTCAGCTTTTGTTCTGGACCTTCGGTCAGGTAGCTGAAGGGGGGTTCCTGCGAGGACATTTCAACTGGGGTAATCAAGGAGACTTCTATCCTTGGTTCTATTTAAAGAACATGGGGCTTCCTCTTTTGCTTATTTTGGGTGCTATTTGTGCAGGGCGCAAGCAAACCTCCTTACTGATTTTGCCGGCAGGAGTGATTTGGTTTATCATCGAATTAATTGTATTCACCCCCAACACCTACGATAACAACAAACTTTTATATATTGCCTATATGCTGCTATGTCTGGCTGCGGCAGATTACGGTGTGGAGCTGTACCGAAGCGTACGCCAAATCCCGGGCATTAAACTGTTCGCCGGATTGTTTTTGTTCTTCAGCACCTTTTCCGCAATACTGACTTTAGGCAGGGAAGCAGTAAGCGAATATACACTTTACAACACTTCCCAAGTGGAGCTGGCGCAATATATTGATGAGCATACAGAAACAAGCGACGTGTTCTTGACAAACACCCGCCACAACAATGAAATCGCATCCCTGACCGGACGCAATCTGGTTTGCGGTGCGGACACCTTCCTATATTTCCACGGTATTGATACCACAGAACGCAAAGAGCAGGTGCAACTCATGTACGAGGCACCTGCCGCAAACTTAGATTTATATGCACAATATGATGTTGCCTATGTAGTTGTCTCCCCTTGGGAACAAAGCAGCTACGAAGTTGATAAAAAATGGTTTGAGAAAAACTGTGAATTGGTTTTCAAAAGCGGGAATACAATACTTTATAAAACTAAATAGCATACGCAAAAAACCGGTTGCCTTTTCGCAACCGGTTTTCCTTTATTTCTCTTTCTGTTTCTTTTTCTGTTTCTTTTTAAATCTATCCAAGAAGGACTGTCCTCTGTAGAACAACTGATTCTTGTAAACCTTGCCGGCTACTACCAACAATACCAAAGTGGTAACCAGTAGGATTCCCATGTACAGGCATCCCAGACCAACAGATACATTACCTACCACCAAATCACCGGGAAGTAAATATGCACTGGTGAAAGGCACGATACGTAAAATGGTGTTAATAGACTCGCTTTCCTGCAAAGGTGGTAACATATAAGCACCAAAGAATCCGGCGATCATAATTACCTGATAAATCGCCATAACTGATGCCAAATCCTCTGCCTTGGTCGCAAAGCTTGCTACAGTACCGGCAATCACGCAGTAGAACAGGAATCCGATACAAACTGTTACAATACTCAAGACAAATGCACTAAATGTAAATGCAGTGCTGCCCTCCTGACCATTGATTAGTTTGAATACTTCCAAAATTACGTTACTGTATTCCGGATAAATTGATTCTTTTGCAATAATATCGCCGGCTATAAAACCTCCTACAAAACATGCTATCCATAAAAGCATCTGTAAAATGGCAATCGATGCCATAGCGAAAATCTTACCAAAAATCAAACCATAGGGCTTTGTCATGGTCAAAATCATTTCCATCAACTTGGAAATCTTTTCCGAGCTGACAACATTACCAATGCTCTGACCGTAAACCAAGTTCATGATGTAGATAAAGAACATAAGCAACATGGGAAGTAACAAACCTACCAGTTCTTCGCCTATACTCTTTTCCTGTTCACCGGCATCCATAAGAGTCCAGTTCACACCACTCATAACATATACTAGCTTCTCCATAGCAATGCCGGATGCCATTAATTTACTCTGATCCATTACCATGGTTAAATCTGTCAGGAAATCTTCCCCGTCACCCTCAGATATACTTGCCATATCCTGCAAATACAAATTCATTCCATAACCATCTTCGCTCTTTGTGATGTGTAAAATCAAATCCGGTTCGCTGCCTGCTTCTTTCTTCAGACCTTTCCAAACATCCTCTACCGTACCCGTAGCTGCATTGAAAGAAAGAGTGGGATATTTATCCTTAAAGCTTTCCTTAAAAACATCTATAATCATAGGCTGTTCCAAGATATTCAAATCACTTTCATCGATTACCTGAACCACCCGAATAGGAGACACATCTTCTGCATCCGATTTCTGAACAAAGGCCATAATCACACTGATAGACATACCTGCAAGTAATAACAACAGTGCCATACCAACAGTAACCATTTTAAAACGTTTGCCCTCTGTTCCCTGTTTAAAAGTAAAGGAGAAAACCTGGCGCCAGCCACTAAACATACCCTTATTCATGTTTCTCCTCCTTCCTCTCTGCCACTTTACGATTCTTTGCAACCTTAATGATATCCTTTAACTTCATAACAGAACCATTATAGAAAATCATAGATTCGTATACCTTCGCTGTAAAGCTAAACAAAAGCACAGTAAATACTAAAAGTAATCCCAAACTTATCAAACCGATTGAGAGCGGAATTTTGTTTAATATCAAACATGCCGGCACAACAAATGGTGCGGACACAGGAATCAAACTGCAGATGTTGGTAAACAATGCATTTTCTCCGTTCATCAATACAATACACAAGGCAATTCCCAAATAGGAACCTACTACCATTGTCATTTGGAATATTTTCATACCTTCTGCCATCTCTTCCATCTTGCTGACAGAAGCTCCTGCAAGACCTGCAAGAATACTGTAAAACATAATACCGGCCAAAATAACTACCAACGCCAACAAAACATCGCCAATCTGAATATTGCTGATCATTTGCATGATATTGCCGGCATTTATGCCCATCTCTTCATTTACGTTCTGAACGTCAGCTGCAGGTGCACCAAAAAGAATATTTCTCAACACTACCGAAATACCGTAGCTGATACCCATTGCCACAGCCTGAATCAATACCATCAGCAAGGATGCCAAAATCTTGCCTACAATCAGCGCCATAGGACGCACGTTAATCATTAAGTACTCTACCACTCTGGTAGTCTTCTCTGTCATAATAGAAGTCGCAATACTGCTGCCACTCAAAGAAATAATTATAGTGACAATCATAATGCCCATCAAGAGCACCATGTATTCATCCATGGTAATTCCCTCTTTCTTTTCCTGCTGAGGGATTACTTCACCTGTTTCGTTAATAAATTCTACTTTTGTGGAAACCGGCTGATTGATGAATTCCATCTGTTCTGCTGTAACATCAATTGCAGAAATTCTGGCATCTTCAAAATATGCTACAAAAGCACCTGCCACGGAATTGCAATCATCTTCCGCTAACGCAGTACTTGCTGCCTTTACAAAGGTCAGATTGAAAAAGCCGTTTTCATCAAAAACAATTTTCGCCACTAATTCTGTACTATCTTCGCTTTCTTCCAGCGATTTCACATGTGCATCATAGCCCTGTGCGGAATCTGTCACGATTTGAACGCTGGCATAAGCATCATCCTGCAATGCCCCATTATAATCAATCGACAGTCCGGTTTCATCATAAACCGTAAGCTTGGTTACTTTACTGGTGTATGCCTCGTCTTCACCGCTACCTTTCATCAAACTGGCAACAGGCAATGAGAAGATGAGTATTAAACACATCACTATCAGGAATCCGTAGTACGCTTTTTGCTTAACACCCTGCACTAAGGAGAAGCGAAAGACGTCCTTCCATCCTATGTAATCACTCTTCTTCATGTGCTTCCCCTGCTTTCTCTACGAAAATTTCGTGCAAAGAAGGCTCACGGAGATCAAAACGGATAACCTTCTTATTTTCCTTCAACAAATCCTCTAAAAAGGCATGTGCCTGCTCCTCACCGGTCACCTTAAGCTGGGTTCCGTCCGGTGTTTCATTTACAACGGGAAGTCCGTGCTTTTGAATTAAATCAGTAAAAGATTCCTCACACTTCACAATCATATTTACACGACCGTAGCTCTTCTTAATTGCATTCAGATTACCCTGAAGCACTGCCTTACCACGAGTTAAAATGGTAATGTCTTCACAGAACTCTTCGATGGTTGCCATCTGATGAGAAGACATAATCAAATATTTACCCTTTCCGATTTCTTCACGGATAATACTCTTGAAAAGGTCTGTATTTACAGGATCCAAACCACTCAAGGGCTCATCCAAAATCAAAAGCTGAGGCTCTGAGAGGAGTGCTGCCATCATCTGAATTTTCTGCTGATTACCCTTTGACAGCTGGTCTGCAGTCTTCGGTTTTTCTTTCTTTTTACCCTTCACCTTAGTTTTGTTGGGATATAAATATTCCTCCACTTCCAAACGCTTTGCCCAATAAGCAATACGCTCCTTTGCAAGGTCTTTTGAAACACCTTTCAATTTTGCAAAATAGAGTAACTGGTCCATTAACGCATATTTAGGATAAAGACCTCTTTCTTCTGCCAAATATCCTACATTCATATGCATGGGGTCAATGGGTTTTCCGTCCCAAAGCACCTCGCCGCCATCCTTTGCAAGCATACCTAAAATCATTCGAATAGATGTAGTTTTACCTGCACCGTTGGTTCCCAGAAGTGCATACACACCCGGCTTTTCCAGGCTAAATGACAAACCGTCTACAACAGTCTTCTCGCCATATTTTTTAGTTAGATTTTTTACTTCTAAAGACATATTTTCCTCCTCATCTCTTTCTGTCGAGTTTGCAAATATTGCTACTTCAACTTCTTGTATAAGTCAAATGCATTCCGTGCGGTGGCCTCCTCTGCCTCCTCACGGGAAATGCCCTTGATTTCTGCTATTTGATCCAGTACATAAGTTAACTTACGCGAATCGTTTCGCTTGCCCCTAAAAGGTGTGGGTGCCAAATAAGGACAATCCGTTTCCACAACAATTTTTTCTAACGGTAAATATTCTACCACTTCCTTTAGTTTGCGTCCACTACTAAATGTAACAACTCCTCCTACGCCGATATAAAAACCCATATTCAAAAATATCTTCGCCATCTCTTTACTGTAGGAAAAGCAATGAATTACTCCGCCGACTTCTTCCGCGTGTTCAGCCTTCATAATATCTACGGTATCCTGCGCCGCATCCCTGGAATGAATGACCACCGGCAGCTTAACCTCTCTGGCCAGATTCAACTGACGCACAAACCATTTTTTCTGGATTTCCCGATCCGGCTCATCCCAATAATAATCCAAACCGATTTCACCTACTGCCACACATTTTTCTAACATACACTGTTTTCTTAACCATTCTATGTCGCTGTCTGTCAGTTCGCCACTGTCCGTAGGATGAACCCCCAACGCGCCGTAAATAAAATCATATTTTCCCATCAGCTCTATGGTACGCTTACATGCATCCAGACTGGAACCGATATTGACGATACGGTGAATACGTGGCGACGATATATTATCTTCGTCCCGCATCGATGTTACTCCCTGCAAAACACTCCCCGACCGCATGGCCTCCAACAATTCTGCCCGGTCTTCCGCAAATGCTTTGTCATCATAATGGGCATGTGTATCTATAATCATATTGTTTGCTTCCTTTCTATCTACTGTCACCTACGGCGCCCACCTACTAATATATTGCGGCACCTTCCACTCTGTGCATCGTACTTACCGATTCTCCACCATGCCCCTGACCGTCTTATAGACTCCCACCGTTATCAGCGCAATCGCGATAATCATAATTCCCCGCTTCGTCATATCTGACAGGGAATCCGAATTCAGTGCCATCATACCGACTGCGTTACACAAAAGTCCTACTGCCAATATGGGAGACGGTCCAACCTTTTTCTCAGGTTCTATCCCCGTCTTTCTGGCTTCTAATTCCCGGATAGTATTCTTCGTTTTTACACAAGCATTTATTACTGCAACTGTCATGGCAAGAATGATAAATGTGTATACCCACGCAATTTGTATCCCGCTCAAAGCACCCGCCAGTTCAGCAAAAAGGCATATGATTTCTAAAATCGCAACTATCTTAAACATTTTCAGTATTTTGGAATAATGCTCTATACTGGACTCCACATCCGTGTATAACTGAAATTCTCCTTCGTCTGCGGGCTTGCGTAAAAACACCCAATAGCCCCAATTCTGCAGAATTTCGATACCTGCATCACGCATGAATTCCCTATAGTCTTCCGTGCATTTCCCGAACTTCTCGCCCAAATCCACCTGATAACTCCACTTCCCTTTTGCACATTTGTCAAAGGTATAAAATCCTGCAAAAAAAGAAGTCATGGCCCAGCCGTTTTGCGCCATTTCGTTTAACCACGCGGTTTCTTGGTCCTTATCAAAATATATACGAAATTTAACCATCATTTTACCCTCCATAGGATTCATGTTTCCTTACGGTTCAGTCCCGCTCGTCAGCTTGCAGACTTGTTCCCTCATTTCTGCGATCGCTCACTGGTCAGTCTCATCTAATAGCTTAGCATTTTCCAAAAGTTCCGCAAGCCTTGCTTTCTCCGCGAGCAACACTTCCCGACCTTGCGCCGTAAGCACGTATTCCTTCTTCTTTCGGGACTCCATATCCACACTGTAAATGTCAATCCAACCTTTTTTCTGGAGAGTTTGTATTGCTCCGTATAAAGTTCCTGCGCCCAATATCACTCTGCCGGCAGTTAACTCCTGTACTTCCTGAGTAATGCCGTATCCATGGTTTGGCTTCCGTAGCGCCAACAAAATATAATATACCGCTTCTGTCAAAGGCAAATCTTTCTCAAACATGATAAATTCCTCCCCTTTTCATGTTCACAATAACACTAAATCCTTAAACTACGGTTATTTCTTTATCTCTGTTTCCGTCAACATATCGTTCCATCAATACATCGTTCCTCAATATATCGTCCGACGATATATCGTAACTACAATATATCGCACTCCGATATATCTGTCAATAGTTATTTTCAAAAAAATAAAACATCACCTTGTTTTTTATACAATAGCGATGTTTTTCTTTGGTGATATTTATTCAATGTCGCTGCTTTTCTTCGCGACACTCATGTCATATTTCCATTGACGGAGATATTTGTTTCGACTCACTGATTCTCCGTATTTTGTTCTCATTTTTCATATATTTTTGTTATAAGTTACGGAGCACCAACTCTAAAATGTCTATTTATCCGTATTTTAAGTGCTTTCACATATTTTCTTATCATTTTTGTGCCACTTTTTACGGAGACTCCAAATGCTTGCCGCTCATCCTCCGTACCACCCCCAAAAAAGACAGGAATTACAGCATCCTCACTCCGTATCCACGTATTATATGAACCTAGCAATAAAAAATTGTCACCCGGCGGCGACAATTACAAGAATTGCTTCGTAATCCTTCTTAACTCCTACCACCGTACTCGCGCAATTTCCTATCACGTAAAACAGACTCACGACACTAGATGCATCCATTCCCTATCCTGCATAATAATCAGTCTGAAAAGAAGCATTAATTTCCGCAATTTCTCTCTTTCCTTCAATATAATCGCGATACATATCCCACAAATCAATTTCGCACTCTTCCAGTCCGTCATCCGCCGGCAGCCACTCCTTAATGAGTGCAATGCGTTCCTGCTTCGTAGTGTCTTTGATTAAAATACTCTTCATGCCTTCATTCTCCATTCCACTCTGTTTCGTGCTCACGCTTCACGCCTTACCATTCCATCAACGAGACGCTGCGCGTCTCACTGCTCCATCTGCTTAATCCTGCACCTCTCATAGCTCTATCAACTTAATCCTGCTCGTCTCACAATTCCATCAACGTTGCCCTACAAGGCGCGCCGTCTGCACCACCCAAATTAATGGGGGCTGCATGCAACAAATAAATACCCTCCGGCACTGCCTCCAATCGTACACCTTCCAACAATACCACCTGCACTCCTAAAAGTTTCAGATGTACCTGCATGGGTGCATCTTCCGGTCCGACAGTCTGCGATTCATTGCCCAAAAGCAAAACACCTGCCTTAGCAAACACTTCCGCTGCCTCCAAGGTCACTACGGACTTGCCTTTTATAAGAATGCGCTTAGATGCCTCCGGTATTTCTCCGCTTAATCCGATTCCTGCCGCAGCACTCACTTTTGCCGCCGCAGCTGTACTTGCTTTCTGTAAAATTCTTTTCGCATCTTCCGCACTCACTTCGCCTTCATGATCTGCCACAAACGCCCAACCGACAAAACGTTCCAAGTCCACCTGATCGATAGTCTTTCCATCATCCAGGAAATGATAGGGGGCATCCACATGGGTTCCGTTGTGCGCGCACATACTTAACGCAGTCAAGTTACATATGGCACCATCCGCAATCTTCATCATTACTTCCCGCTTCGGCTGCGGATCCCCCGGAAACACCGTACAATTAAATACTTCCTGCGAAATATCATAAATCTTCATCGTGATCCTCCCTTTACTCTCTCTATCCGAAAACCGCATCCCTCAACGGCTTATCCCAATAAATGATGCCCTTCATCTCCTCAGCCAGTGCACTTGCTGTTTCTTTCACCATCTCCAACATCTGTGCATCACGTTTCTTGGAACGTCTGCCCTTTTCATTGAAAATCACCTTGCTTGCATAGGCATCATAGGATATGCCGAAATCTTCCTCATCCCTGTG
>JAZNQI010000084.1:0-14163 GCA_045590095.1 Acetatifactor sp.
AGCTTCACTTTGCACCCACACAGAACAATAAGCAGAATTTGTTGAACGAAAATATTACCGAAGGAATTTATGTGACGGGAAATACCGTAATAGACGCTTTTTCTACAACGGTAAAAGAAGGATATATATATAAGGACTCGGATTTGCAGCAAATTAACTTCGAAGGTAAGAGATGCATTTTGATGACTGCTCACAGAAGAGAAAATCTAGGGGAACCGCTGGAGAATATTTGCAATGCAGTAAAAGCGATTGTGCAGGAGTTTTCGGATGTTGAGGTGGTTTATCCTGTACATATGAATCCTGCTGTTCGGGAAACAGCGGAACGTATTTTGGGAGATATGAAGCAGGTGCATTTAATTAAGCCTTTGGATGTAGAAGATATGCATAATTTAATGTCCCGTAGTTTTTTGGTAATGACAGATTCCGGCGGTTTGCAAGAAGAAGCACCTGCGTGCGGGGTTCCGGTACTGGTACTCAGGACAGAGACGGAGAGACCGGAAGCGGTTGAAGCCGGTACGGTAAAGGTGGTCGGTGTAGAGATGGATGATATCGTAAAGAATGTGAAGATTCTCCTTACTGATACGGCAGAGTATACCAAGATGGCAAAAGCAGTGAATCCTTACGGAGATGGTCATGCCAGTGAAAGAATTGCAAAGATTCTGAAGGCGTGGAGTTCCCGGTAGGCTATATAATGACTTTATAAGGAATATGTTGAGCGGCAGTTCACAATAATTGTGGATTGCTGCTTTTATTTTACAGAATTATGTATATTTTTTGTCAAAAAATTTGTTTTTTTGTGTGAACTAATTGATATTTAAAAAATTATGTGCTAGTATTATGTTAACAAGATGGGGATAGTCTACAGAAATGTTACTAATCCAATAAAAACAGAGCCTCGAAATATCCAAAAAAAGGGATATTTGGAGGTCATTTGTGATACAGAAGGGAGGAGGTACTATGCCGGGGCGTGATTTGAAGAATTTGCGACGGGCAGATTTGTTGGAAATTTTGTTGAAACTCAGCAAGGAAAATGACGAGCTAAAGCTACAAAATCAGGAATTGCTGGAGGATGTGGAGAACAAAAGAATTTGGGCAAAGGAAATTGGATCTATTGCGGAGGCATCCCTTCAATTGAATGGAGTGTTCCATGCGGCGCAGGAAGCCTGCGACCAATATGTGGAAAATATCAAAATGATTTTGACACAGTCCAAAAAGAAATGCACCAAAATGGAAAAAACCACCAAGCAGGAATGCGACACTATGTTGCAGGAAACCATCAAAGACTGTGAAGCCATGCGGGAGCAGGCAAAACAGGAATGTACCAAGATGCGAGAGGATGCCAGAAAGAAGTATGAAGAAATGATTGGGCTGGCAACTCAGCGATGCGATGCTATCTGGAAAGATTTGTATGAGGAAATCAAGGAGGCATCGGGTTATGATTTTGACATGAAATACTTGCTCAATGAGAGATTTCGCATGGAGAGTGAGGACGAGTAACACAATAACCGAATACTGTAGGTCAGGAACAAAAGGTTAGGACCTATTGTAGATAAAGAGTCGGAGGCGCGAGCAGGAAAGGGGGCTAGCGGAATACGGCCTCTAAATATCGGCAGTAAAATGCGCCGAGACTCAGAAACTTAGGAAATAAAGTAACAAAAATAAAAAAAGAGAAAGGAACAAAAGCGTATGAAAAGAGCTAAAAAAATTATGGCATTTCTTTTAGCAACATTGATGGTCATGGGTATGTCTATGAGCGTGATGGCAGCAGACATTACCATGGATGACGAGGGTGCCGAAAACTCAGTGTATGCAGCATATCGACTGTTGAATGCGGTGGATGGTTCGCCGGATGATGCAACAGAGATAACGAAGATTGCTTACACTGTAAACGAGAAGTATAGGAGCATTTTAGAGACAGCGACAGGTACAACCGGAGACACAAATATCATTAACTATATTGACGGATTGGACGATACGCAACTTCGTGAATTTGCAGAGGAAGTATACAAAGCAATAACTGATGCGGGGGATGTGGATCCGGATGCAAAGACAGATATGGATGATCCGGCAACTGATGGAGTAGACGAGGGTACTACAGCGAGTGTTTTTGAGAATGTTTCGCAGGGCTATTATTTAATCGAGGAAATAACAAGTGATAAAGAGATTAAATCCCTTGTTATGTTGGATACTGCCGGCAAGGACAGTATCATTGTTGAAACAAAGGAAAGTGCGCCTACCGTAGATAAGGACATTGTAGACGGCAAAGGTGAGAAGCATGATGATGTAGCTGTTGGTGATATCGTTGAATTTAAAATCACAGGTACAGTGTCTGAACAATATGCAAATTATAAAAGTTATTACTATAGTTTCAGAGATACTATGAGTGCGGGATTGGAACTGGATCCAGATACTTTCAATATTTATGTTGTGAACGTAGATAAAGACCCTGTGAATGTTACAGAAAAATTTGATGTAACGTTTAATGATGGATTTTCTGCTACTGCAAATCTGAAAAAATTGGATGACGCTGATGATAACTTTGACATCACATCTACAACAAATATCGTGGTGGAATATAGTGCCACAGTAACCGCTGCTGCTGTTTCCGGTACAACCGGAAATACTAACGAGGTTAAGATTGTTTATGAAAACGATCCATATCATGAAGCAAGTTCAGATCCGGATGATCCGGATGAACCGGATGAACCGGGAGAAACCCCGCCTGAAGTAACAATAGTATTTACCTTTGATATTATTGTAAATAAAACGGATGGAACCAATGCATTGACTGGTGCAGGATTTACCTTGTACAAGCAAACTTCAGCAGATCCTATTGAATGGACCAAGGTGGGAGATGAGCTGACAGGAGCGGCTATGAGTGAATTCAGATGGGACGGACTGGATGCAGGTATCTACAAATTGGAGGAAACCACTGTTCCTGAGGGTTATAATAAGGCTGCTGATGTAGAATTTACAATAGACCCGGCATATGATGCAACAAAGAGTCCGGTAGTGTTGGATACCTTGACCGTAACAGGATTTGACGTAGATAAGGAAAACGGCGAAGCGTCTATTACGATTATTAACAATGCCGGTTCTCTCCTTCCTTCCACCGGTGGTATCGGTACAACTATTTTCTACGTTGTAGGTGGTGTACTTGTATTGGTGGCAGTAGTATTGTTGATTACCAGAAAGCGTATGAAAGAAGATTAATTTATTTTGTTGTGTCCGGGGAGGCGTTTGCCTCCTGCGGATGCAGCAGTAAGGAGAGTCCGTGAAGAAACATTTTACCACGATTTTGTTAGTTATTATATTGCTCATAGGATTGTCCTTACTGTTGTATCCCTCGGTCAGTGATTATTGGAATTCACTGCATCAGTCCCGTGCAATTATGGATTATGATGCGACACTGAGCCAAATGAAGCCGGAGGATTTCTCTGCTTTGTTTGAAGAGGCGGAAGACTATAACCGCAGAATTGCCAAGATTCGCTTCCCGTTAATGTATCATGATGACGTGGAAGGATATGAAGAGGCATTGGATATCAGCGGAACCGGTATTATGGGATATTTAACAATCCCGAAGATTGACCAACAGTTGCCGGTATACCACGGTACATCGGAAGGTGTATTGCAGGTGGCGGTAGGACATATGGAGGGAACCAGTTTGCCTACGGGCGGAGAGGGCACTCATTGTGTGTTTTCTGCGCATCGTGGATTACCCAGTGCCAGATTGTTTACGGATTTACCCAAGTTAGAGCTGGGAGATACTTTTTCCGTGACAGTTTTGGACCGGTTGTTAACTTATGAGGTAGACCAGATTTTGATAGTGGAGCCGGCGGAAGTAGAAGAACTCTATATTGTGGACGGCAAGGACTATTGTTCCCTGGTGACTTGTACTCCCTATGGTGTAAACAGTCACAGAATTTTAGTGCGAGGACATCGGATTGAAAATCCGGAAGAAGTGAGAGTAGTGCATGTGGCGGCTGATGCGGTGCAGATTGCACCGGTATTGATTGCGCCCATTGTGGCGGCACCCATGTTGTTAATATTGTTGATTATACTGATCATTCCCAAGCGGAAGAAAAGGAAGGAGGAGAACTGATGCGACGTGGAATTATATGGTTGTTAACTGCTGTGTTGTTATTTGGAACTCCTCTATTGACTTACGCGGCGGGAAGTGGAGAACTTGATTTGACGCAAACGGGTTCTATTGAAGTAACCATGAAGCAGGAAGAGGTAGTAGTGCCGGGAGGTACGCTGACTCTGTACAGAGTAGGAGAGATTCAGCAGAAGAACGGTGATTATAGTTTCGGTTTGGTGGATGATTTTGCGGATAGCGGAGCGTCTTTGGAGGATATTACTTCGCCGGAACTGGCAGAAGGACTGGCAGGCTATGCACAGGTCGAAAAAGGTAATACTTTACAGATAGATGAAAACGGAAATGTAATGTTTGATGATTTGGAACTGGGGCTGTATCTGGTGGTTCAGTATGATGCGGCGGAAGGATACGAAAATGTAAGTCCTTTCCTGGTATCAGTTCCGGTACATATTAACGGATCGTATATTTATCAGGTAGATGCGACGCCGAAGGTTGGATTGATTAAGGGAGGTCCGCCGACACCGCCGGATGTGACGCCAACACCGGAGCCGGACGTGACACCAACACCGGGACCGGACGTGACACCAACGCCGGAGCCGGACGTAACGCCCACCCCGGGACCGGATGATACTCCGACACCGGAGCCGGATGTGACCCCGACGCCTACCCCGGTGCCCACACCAACACCACCTCCGACGGTAGTACCGACACCAACACCGGTGGTGACTCCTACGCCGACGCCGGCACCTACTTTACCGCAGACCGGCCAATTGAACTGGCCTATTCCCTTGTTGGCGGTAACAGGATTGGCGGTATTTGTCGTGGGATGGATATTACGATTTGGTGAAAAGAAGGAAAAAGATGAGAACTAAACTTGGAACTTGTTTTATGATAGCAGGCATCCTTATGGTACTCAGTGCTGTAGGGCTCTTGGTTTATAATCAATGGGAAGCCGGACAGGCGCGCAAAAGTACGGAAGAGATTATGCCGCAGATGCTTGCTGAAATAGAAGTCAGAAAACAGGAGAAGGAAAATATTCAGCAGACTCCTTCCCAGGAATTGGAAAACATAGTGCAGGAATATTTGCCCAGTTTGACACCACCGCCTGTGGAAGAGATGGAAGAAGTAGTTATAGAAGGAAACAGTTATATCGGATATTTGTCCATTCCCGTGTTGGAATTGGATTTGCCGGTAATGGGGGATTGGAGTTATCCCAAATTAAAAAAGGCAGCATGTCGATACACCGGAACTGTGACAGGGGACGATTTGGTAATTATGGCGCATAACTATGAATACCATTTTGGTCGTTTGGATGAATTGGCACAGGGAGATATGGTTTTTTTCACTGACGCAGAAGGAAGTATAACCCTTTACGAAGTGATAACACGTGATATTTTGAATCCTACGGCAATTGAAGAGGTAACAGGGGGAGAATTTGATTTGGTGCTGTTTACCTGTACTTACGGCGGTCAGAGCCGAGTGACGGTATATTGCGACAGAGTGAAGGCAGAGTAATTTGAACGAGGTTTTTTATGAAAAAGAAAAATAGAGAGGAACGGCCTTCCGTTGAGCAGCTGGAAGCGGAAATCAAGCGTGTAAAGTATAAATCCCGGTATCGGGCGGTTATGCGTAGTACCATTTACACGTTGATTACTGTGGCGGCGATAGCGGTTTTGGTGGCTACTTTATGGTTGCCG
Source organism: Acetatifactor sp. (assembly GCA_045590095.1). Classification (GTDB taxonomy): domain Bacteria; phylum Bacillota; class Clostridia; order Lachnospirales; family Lachnospiraceae; genus Acetatifactor. The sequence goes on from JAZNQI010000084.1 coordinate 5,797, forward strand.
GTTTTGCGGATTTATGGCAGTTCCATGGAACCGACCTTAGAGGACGGAGAGATTATCTTTAGTTTAAAGACAAAGAACTTTGAGCAGGGAGATATTATTGCGTTCTACTATAACAATAAAATTTTGGTAAAGCGTGTGATTGCAGGACCGGGTGAGTGGGTGGATATCAGTGAAGACGGAACAGTTTTTGTGAATTCCGTACCCATTGATGAGCCCTATCTGGTAGAAAAGGCTTTTGGAGATACCAATATTGAACTTCCTTTTCAGGTGCCGGATGGCAGATATTTCGTTATGGGAGATCAGAGAGCTACTTCCGTAGATTCCCGCAACACGGCTGTCGGATGTGTGGAGCAGGAACAGGTGGTAGGAAAAATTTTATTCAGAGTTTGGCCCTTGAAAAAAATGGGGGCAGTTCAGTAGGACATTATGTCCCCAAGTGCCGGCGTTTTTCAAGGCCTTGCTTGTAGGACATTATATTCACAATCACCCATGTGGATATGGATGATTAGGGACAAGTAATCGAATTGAGAGAAAATACGAAAGAAAGGGGGAAGCAGCATGCAGCAGGAGTTACGCGAACATGTGGACGAGTACAAAAAGAATAACCGTAAAAGAGGCGTCTGGCGCAAAATTGTGCAAGGCTTGGCTTGTTGTGTAGTTTTTTGTACTACATATGCATTGATTTTGCCGGCAATTACCATGAAGCAGGAAACCTTCTGCGGACAGGAAGAACATGTACATACACAGGAATGTTACGTACAGGATTCGCTGGCAGCTGTATTGATTTGCCCCCTTGAGGAGACGGAGGGAGAAATCATACCCACTGTTTCCGGAAATGATGCTATCGTATTTGAGAATAATTTAGGAACGGAGCCGGCAGCAGGTGCTGATTCGGCAGGGGGTATTGTGCCGGAACCCGCGGCAGGTGCCGGTTCTGAGGATGGTATTGTGCCGGAGCCTACGGGAGAGCCTGTGCCCGAACAGGTGCCTCACAAGCATACTGCAGAGTGTTATGCTGTGCCCACAGAGTATCCTCTGACTTGTAATTTGGAGGAGGGAGTAGAGCATACTCATAGTGCGCTTTGTTACGGAAGCTGGCATTTGATTTGTGAAAAAGCAGAGCATTCCCATAGTTTGGTTTGTTTCTCCAACCCTGATGCAGATGTGGAAAATGCCACTGTTTGGGAACAGATGATTGCCAGTGTGGATCTGACCGGCGAGTGGACCGGGGATGTGGTTGCTATTGCCAAGAAACAGCTGGGCTACATGGAAAGTACTTTGAATTATCAGGTTTTGGAGGACGGAAGCCTCAGTGGTTATACCCGATACGGTGCATGGAGCGGTGCACCTTATGATGAGTGGAATACAATGTTTGCGCACTTCTGTATTTCTTATGCAGGAGTGGAAAGCATGCCTTTTTCTGCAGATTGTCAGGAGTGGAAAGTGGCGCTGGAGAATGCCACGTTGTATCAGGCGGTGCAGGAATACAGCCCGCAAGCGGGAGAATTGCTCTTCTTGGATGAGAATACGGACGGTTTGGCAGACCGAGTGGGTATTGTGACAGAGATTACTGATGCAACGGATGAAGTACCGGCTCAGATTAAGTCTGTTCAGGGCGATGTGGATAAGCAGGTACAGTATGTAAATTATGATTTGAATGATACAAGGATTTTGGGTTACGGACGTTTGCCCAAACAGCCGGCACCGGTTTATCAGTATGCAGATGCTACGGTGCAGGTAGAGGTGCAAATGCCGGTAGATTCTACTGTGCCCAGGAATGCGCAGTTAAAGGTAACGCCTATCGGACAGGAAAATACGTCTTATGCACAGTTGTTGCAGCAGGCAAAAGACGCTGTGGATGGCGAAGTGACCGGAATCCAATTCTACGATATCAGTTTTTATGACAAAAACGGTACATATATCCCGGTGAATGATTGGGCACAGGTATCCATGACCTTCGCCGGTGGCGCGGTAGCTTCCATGGAAGATATGGTGGTACTGCACTATGAGGAAAATCAAGAGGCACCGGTGCAGTTGGATACATTATCGGCAATTGAGAACGTGGTGTATGCTTCTTCGAATGGAGTAACAGGCACCACATCCAAAGACGCAAAGGATGCTACATTGACCTTTGTTACCCATGGATTCTCCGTATTTGCAGTGGTGGATGTGAAACAGGGAACGTATACAACACGTGTACTGTCTCAGGCTAATCTTTTTGATTTGTACAATTATGTAAGCAGTAAGGGCTCCAATGGACTAATTGTTACCATTGGCAACGATTTCCTTGGTACCGGACATAATAAGTCTGTTTTGTCCAATGAGATGGTACTGGTAAATGAGCAAAATACTTCTTATGATGAAAACGGCAATGCTACGGGTACCTATTATTCGCAACATGAAAGATTGCGCAGTGCGGATGCTGCAACTAATTTCTCGTGGGAAAATTTAGGTGACACAGCCGTAGTGACCAACGCTGATGATGATTTGCTTTGGAAAGTTACTACTGTAGCCGGAAAAACAGACACCTATTATATCGAGTCCGTAGGTAGACCGGGACAGTACTTATATATCGGTACGGATCAGATGTTAAAGACGACATCTACACCCAATGAAATAATTTGTGAAGTAAATCAAGAGCAGAACAGATTGACGATTCGTTCCGGCGATAATTATTTGGCCTATTATGAGCAGGCGCAGAAGCCTAATCAGGAAGGGATAACTGTATTCGGAGCTACTGATGGTTATATCGGAACAGCAGAAAGCGGATACAATCCTAACAGTTGCTTCTTCAGTGAATACAATTATGAATCAAATTATACAGAATATATTACCAATTTGGACGGCAAGATTGTAGCTATTGTGGCAGTGAATAATGATCAGGAACCGGGTACTAACGGTAATCCTTATCCGGCAATTGCCGCTCAGTTGACAGGCGATGGCGGGGGGTTAATTGGTGCAGATGTAGATTCCTTCTGGATTGACGGAAGCGGTAATCCTGCGTTTTCCGACGATGATAATATGGGCGCAGCTGATAGCGGAAACCGAATTTTATGGGAATTTGAAGCCACAGATACCCCGGGAGCCTACTATATCAAGGCGGCGAACTATAACGGAACCCCGAAAAATCCTCTGGCAGGGCAGTATATGAACATTGCTGATAACGGAAATGGTCAGATTGTATTGACAGTAAGTCCTAATAAGCAGCCATTGGAAGTAGTAAGAGGATATGGTTCACAAAATGGAGATGTGCAGAATGTTGCATGTATCCGTGCCAATATTAATGGAAATTATTCCTATGTACAGTTGGGTAATAATTACGGTGGTTGGAACTTTGGACGTTCTATAATGGACGGAAATTCCAATACCACATCAAATCGTGCAAATCATTTTGTGCTTGCCCAGTTGCAAAGCTCTGAAATGGCAGCAGTTAATCAGGTAATTGCCATGATTAGAGATTTGCCGACTACAGAAGAATTTAAAGAAGTGGCCGGTGCGCCTACGACGTATGTTAAGGGATTTGCTGACGAGATAGCATACCGAAAAGCAAAGCGTCAGGCAGCTATGGAGGCGAAGGCTGCTTATGATAATTTGTCCGATTTACAGAAAAACTTTGTAAATCAGGAATATACTGAGAAATTAGAAGATTTGGAGTGGTTGTGGAGACCGGATCCCAACAGAGTTCCGGCAGTGGATTTGAATGCGACTGTAAAGGTGTTCAACTACGATGCCTCTGTTAACAGTAATACAGTGAATCCTTTTGCAGACCAAAAAGGTTTCATTTTCTTTACGACCAATGCTTCCTATGGAAAATCCGTAGACGGACAAGTTCCGAATCCGGAAGTAGGAGCCCCCGTGGTGGATCCGCTGTTGGTAAATGGATATCCGTATATAGAGACCTATGATCGAAGCAGTCCGGCGAATTCTTTGGGTGAAGGTTCTTTGCAGTTCCTATTCCAAGAGGGAACAGCATATCATAAAGGAACCATGAGCGATGGTGGCGGCTTGTTCCAGCAGGACGAAGACGGATATTATTACTATTATTCTGACCATAATGCGGCTTGGTTTAACGGTTCGGAGTTTGAGTTGTATGATGTAGTTGTCAGACCGGAATATACGCTTTGTACGGCAACTAACGATCAGCGTTCTAACTTCTTACCGTTCAACCCGGTTGTGGGCAACATTATTTATGATCATTCAACAGAGGCTTATGACGAATCAGAGCCTAACCATAACGATACTGTTATTTCCAGTGTGGATGGAGAACCGAATCAGACGGCGTATTTGAATGCGTATTCGGATTTGTGGTTTGGTATGTCTATTGAGTATGACTTCTTTATACCCAAGGACTCACAGGTTAACGGAAAAGACATGGTATTTGATTTCCATGGTGATGATGATGTATTGGTATATATTGATGACGTCTTAGTATTGAATTTGGTCGGAACCCATCCTGCACGAAGCGGAAGTATTAACTTTACCACAGGTGTGGTAACTTATCAGGTTGGTGAGAGAAGTAATGGTGATCCGATTATGAGAAACACCACTCTCGAGCAGATTTTCCAGGATGCAGGTGTTTCTACTGCAAATATGTCTGACGGTACCTTTGCAGATTATACTAAGCACAATCTGGATTTCTATTATTTGGAACGTGGTGGAAATATTTCCTATGCGGGTATTAAATTTAACTTGCCGGCTATACCGGATGACGGATTGTGGATTGGCAAGGAATTACAATCGAATACCCCTATTATCAATGCTCAGTTGGAATATACCTTCAAGGTTGTGAAGGGTGAAAATACACAGGAAAGTTTCTTTGAACCGGGCCATTCTTTCATGATTTATGAGAATGGTGAGTATGTGGACAGCGGCAGAGTGAATGATGACGGCACATTCAAATTGAAGGCCGGACAGCAGGCTATGTTCCCGGATATGATTGCTACGGCAAACGGTCAGACAGAGTTTTATGTACAGGAAATTATTCCTAACAATATTAAGGATCAGTATAATACCAGTTATCAGGATGATGCCTTGACGACCAAGTGGCCACAGCAGATTACGGATGGAGATAATACTATTTATCAGAGCCAGAAATACTCTGTGGAAGAGGGAGAGGTTAATCATACAAAGACGGTTATGTACACAAACGCGGTAAATAATGCAGTTCTGGATACTTTAAACATTAAAAAGATTGCCGGAGAAAATACGTATATTGATCAAAACCAGGACTTCCGTATTCGGGTACAGGTTGGAAATAATGATGGGGATGTGATTTATCTGCCCCAGGGAACTACATATATCTTGAAAGACAGTAACGGAAATACGGTTGGAAACGGTACCGTAACCGAGGAAGGCATTATTAATCTGAAGGTGGGTCAGACCGCGACCATTACCGGGTTCCTGGCAGGAACCTATTGGCGAATTGAAGAAGTTCTGTATTCCGGAGAGAATTTTGCGCCGGTTTATGAAGGAACGTCCTTGAACGGAACTAGTCAAGTAACCGAGAATACGGGTACTTTTGGTCTGGGAGATACCATAACCTTTACTGTTAAGAATTATGCTTATGCCTATGTTTTGAATTTGCCCATCAGCAAGACTGCTGTTCATAATGCCGAAAATGTGCGTTTTAACTTTGCGGTAGAGCAGGGAGCGTGGGAGGATTATGATAATGATGGTATTTACCAGTGGCAAAGATGGAATGATAAGACAAGTACCAGTATTGTAGTAACGGATGATTCCAAGACTGATGGAAATATCATGTTAGGCTTCAATAGTTGGGAGTCCGGAAATTATGCGTATAAGATTTTCGAGCAAAAAGAGGATGGAGGCTTCCTCTATGACGAAACCTTCTATATTGTGAAGATAAATCTTGTGAATCAAAACGGTGTTCCTTCGTTACAGGAAATGACCATACTGAAAAACGGAACAGAGCCGATAGATAATGCGGCCACTTTGGATTTCGTAAATTATAAGACAAGGAATTTCACAGTGGAGAAGGAAGTAGTAAATACCTCTGACCCTAACAACATAGACGGAGCCTTCTCTTTTGAGGCAACGGTAATGTTGGATGGAAAACCATATACTTTGATTCCGGATTCCAATAACGGCAGATATACCGTAGACCATGAAAACGGTGTGGTTCGCTTTACTTTGCAACATAATGAAAGTATTACAATTCCGTTACCGGAAGGCGCAGTAGTAACTGTAACAGAAGCGGTGAACACAGTGTATACTACCAGTCATTTGGTAATGCGTGACGGCCAAGATCCCGGAGCAATAGTAAGCAGTGCAACTACCGGTGAAATTACCATAGGTTCGGAAAATGTTAAAGTACATTACATTAACCGAACCGGCTATGAATTGCCGGAGACCGGTGGAAATGGGGCAGGCGTATACCAAGTAGGCGGAGTTTTGATGTTGTTGGCACTTGTAGGACTTCTGTTTATGCGGGTGCGTCGTAAAATGCTTCAAACGCCTTAAAATGCAAGGTTTTTTGTACTAAAATAAGAACATTGTTGCAATTTGCGTTTTTTGGGATTAAAATGATTAAGATTACGCAGAAATGCGAAAAACTTAACAAACTAGAAATGTGAGGGAAAGTAAAATGAAAAAAGCTAGAAACAAGTGGGTCAGCGCCGCAATCCCGGCATTGTTACTTCACTGTAGTATCGGTACTGTTTATTGCTGGTCAACCTTTAGTGCAAACATTGGTGAGTATATCGGTTGGTCAAAGAGTGCTACAGAATGGGCATTCAGCTTTGCAATCTTCTTCCTGGGTATGTCAGCAGCGTTCCTTGGAAATATCGTAGAAAAGGATATTCACAAATCTTCCTTGATTGCGACCATCTGTTTTGCAGCAGGTATGGCTGGTACCGGTTTCTTTATTTGGTATGGAGGAAAGAATCCGGGAACACTGCTTCCATTAATTGGTATCTATGTATGTTATGGTCTCATCATGGGTATCGGTCTTGGTACTGGATATTTGTCACCTGTTAAGACGTTGATGCTTTGGTTTAAAGACAGAAAAGGTTTAGCTACCGGTCTTGCAGTTGCAGGTTTTGGCGCGGCAAAGGCTATTGCATCTCCTATTATGGAAATGATGCTTGGTACAAAGGATGAGAAGACCGGAGATTTTATTGGCGGTTTAGGACAAGGAAAGGCAAATATATACTTAATGTTCTTTATCTTGGCAGCAGTTTACTTCGTAATGATGTTTATTGGTCACTTGTTATTACATAAACCAGAAGGCTGGCATGAACCTCAGACCAAGGAAAAAGGACAGAGCACCATGGCAGTTATTAAGTCAAAGCCTATTGGGCTATATATTGGTATCTGGTTAATGTTCTATTTGAATATTACTTGTGGTTTGGCTTTGATTTCACAAGAAAAATATATTATTCAAAGTATTGGTTTAACAAGTGCAGCTGCGTTAGCTATTATTCCTGCGTTCTCTGCGGTATTTAATGCAGGTGGACGTTTAGGTTTCTCTGCATGGGCAGATACCATGAAAGATAGAAATACTATTTATAAATTAATTTTTGTTCTTTCTATTATCTTCACAGGCATTGTTGTCTTTACACAGGGTATTGTTAAAGCAAATGAAACAAATAATATTGTCTTAATCGTTTGTGTTGTTGCACTTATTTTTGTAGTAAATGCAGGTTACGGCGGTGGTTTCTCAAACGTACCTACCTTGTTGTCTGACCATTACGGAATGGGTAGCATCAGTGCAATTCACGGTATTACCTTGTCAGCATGGGCATTTGCAGGTTTGACCGGTAACCAAATGTCTACCTGGATTGTAAATCATTTTGGTACTTTCTATGAAATTAAGCCCAATGTAAAGATTAACCCTGTAGGTTATCAGACAGTGCTTTATGTAACAGGTGCATTGTATGTAGTATCCCTGTTAATCAGTATCTTCTTAGTTCGTTCCAAGAAGGAAGCAAAATAAATACATATAAAAATTTGACTGCGGAGCAGAAATGCTTCGCAGTTTTTTGGTGCAGTTTATTTTTTCCAAAAAAATACATTTTCATGACAGTATATTTCATGTCATTTGTTGAAATGTTGTTGTACAATAATAATAGATTTTGAATAATCGCAGGAGGAAAGGTTCATGAAAGAATATATTAAAGGAGCGAATCCGTATATGCCTTTATGGGAGCATGTGCCGGATGGAGAGCCGAGAGTATTTGAGCACAACGGAGAAAAGAGAGTTTATGTATACGGATCCCATGATACAGAGGTAACACAGTATTGCGGAAAGGATTATGTTGTTTGGTCTGCACCGGTGGATGACTTGACCAATTGGACCTGTCACGGTGTTGCTTATGAAACACATTATGATTCCATACTGTATGCACC
>JAZNQI010000085.1:0-9215 GCA_045590095.1 Acetatifactor sp.
TACGCAGATATGATATGGGAGCATGAACCCGTCACGTCATCGGAGTTGGTGAAGATGACTGCGGTAGAGTTTAATTGGAAACGTACTACCGCACATAATGTATTGAGGAGATTGATTGACAAAGGACTGTTTCAGAATGAAAACGGCTTGGTGACGGCGGTTATATCAAGAGAGGAGTTTTATTCAAAGCAAAGCAAGCAATATGTGGAGGATACTTTTGCAGGTTCTTTGCCCGCGTTCATTGCAGCCTTTACACAGGATTCGAAACTGACACCGGAGGAGGCGGAGGCTATCCGCAAGATGATTGACCAAGCGGAGGAGAAGTAAGTATGGGAGATATTTTTTTAAAGCTTTTAAATATGAGTATTACTGCCGGATGGTTGATTTTGGTGGTACTGTGTGTGCGCCTGTTATTCCGTAAAATGCCCAAATGGATTAATTGTCTGCTCTGGGGAGTTGTAGCAGTCAGGCTGCTAATTCCTTTCTCCATAGAGAGTGTGTATAGCTTACAGCCCAGTGCAGAGCCCATTAAGACGAATACTGTGGTAGAAGGTGATATAGTGCCCTATGTGCCTTCCATAGATAGCAACTTTACCATCGTAGAGAATACGGTGAATCCTATTCTGGCGGATACCTTTGCTTATGAGGCATCCGAAAGCGTAGCGCCGCTACAGGTAATTACTGAGGTGGCCGGATATATTTGGCTGGGTGGCATGATAGTCCTTTTCTGCTTTGCAGTGGGAAGTGTGGTTAGATTACGACTTAGCGTAAGGGAGTCCTTGCATTACAAGGAGAATGTATATATTTGCGATACCGTGAAATCCCCTTTTATCTTAGGTGTGATTAAACCTCGAATTTACACATCCTCTGCACTGAGTGAGGAGGAGATGAAGCATATATTAGCACACGAGAACGCCCATCTGAAAAGGAGGGACCACCTGTGGAAGCCCTTGGGTTACCTGCTCTTATGCGTCTATTGGTTTAATCCTCTTTGCTGGATTGCTTATATCCTGTTGTGTAAAGACATTGAGCTGGCTTGTGATGAAAAAGTAATTAAGGCTATGGATTTTAGTGATAAAAAAGAATACTCCCGGGTACTGCTATCATGTGCTACACAGAGACGCTTAGTTTCAGTATGTCCTTTGGCATTTGGCGAGGTTGGAGTGAAGGAAAGAGTGAAATCCGTATTAAATTATAAGAGGCCTGCATTTTGGATTACTTTGACAGCTATTTTGGTAGGCATCGTTGTGGCAGTTTGCTTTTTGACCAATCCGTTAAGTGAGGATGAGCAGGTTGCTGACCATGAGCCCATAGAGGAAGAGAGTGATGAACCCTTAGAGGAAAAACGAGATGAATCCATGGAGGGGAAAGATGCCGGATTCACCGGAGAAAAGGACGATGAACCAACAGCGGGAAATAGTAATGAAAATAGCCCGGAAGCTCTCGAATTGATTACAGAAGAAATCAATGTAGAAAAAAGGGATATAACCCATGACGGAGTGGCGGATTATATTGTTACATCCATGTCCTATAATCCGGCTTATGTGGATGTAAATGCTACACTGCAGGACAGAATCGCACAGCATATTAGATATGATGCGATTCTGGTTAATGTATACGACGGGAAGGATTCTTCCGGTACCTATCGTGAAGAAAACCTACTTTGGAGTCGAGAATTTTCAGAGGTACATGTAGGAAATGGACAGTTAAGCATAGTGCAGTGGGACGGTCAGGATTATTTGCTGATGAGTAATCTCTGGGGAGGTCAGGGAATGGCCGGATGGGATTACGAAGTTTTTTCTCTGAATAAATCGGGAGAAAAGCAGGTACTGGACCAACAATTCGTAGAGTTTGAGATGGACAGAGGAAATCTGGTAGAATTTTATGGGAATTTTCAGCATTCCTTAGAGCAATATATTACTGATGGAATTCTAATCGTAGCCTGCGATATTGATATGGAACAGCAACTGGTCCGTACGTCGGATTGTTTGTATATACCTCAAAATTATTATACTCATGCATTTTCAAAGTATGACTATGAGGAAATGTCTACGGAGAATGAATACGCTGGTTTTCCGGTTAATGATTTACAAAATGTGACCATGAAGATGGAAAAGTATAAATCATGGGAAGGGGAGATTTTGATTGATAATCAAAGTGGTAGCAAATTAGTAACCGAAGAATGGTACTGTATTCAGAAATTGGAGAATGGTGAATGGCACCGTATGAGCGAGCTGATAGATGGAATATGGGAGCAAGTGGGATATGCTATTCAGGATGGAGAAACGGCAGTATTTCAGATAAATTGGAAAACATGGTTTGGAGAATTATCAGCCGGAAAATATCGAATAGTAAAGGCGGTATACATTTCTTCATCAGATGCAACTGTTCCACATTATTTAGCTGCAGAGTTTGAAATCAAATAAAAAATTTTTTTACCACCGGTTCATTACATAATGAATCGGTGGATTTTTATTGCCTGCATCTGGCTGAAAATTCCGGTTAAAAAGGCAATTGCCGGCTTATGGTCAGTTTTTATGGTGTTGCCGGCAGTTTCATTGTTCTTTATGTATATATTCCGTTTGTTAGACGATTTTCAAGCAGAAAGAATCCGTGCATTTTTATCTGCTTCAGGTGAAGGTTTTTACTTGACTTCTGTGCTCAGTGGGAATTCTTCCGCCTGTTTCATCCTTCCTGCCATTTGTTTCAGTGGGAAGGAGTGATATTTTATTATGCTACGCACTGGTAGGAATTATGATGAGTATATACAGGTATAAGGATGTGTATCCCAAGAGTATTAAATCATCACAGATTACGATTCCCAAAAGCTTTACGATAAATATTTAATCTAAAGATAGAAACAGGATTTCCCCGCTGAAAAATCTTAGAAAAACTGTATACTTCTCGTAAGAAATTTGTAAAAAACCCTTGTTATAATTGGTTTACGGAAAGGATGCCGGGTGCTTGGTATCTGAACAAATCAATAATAACGGGGGTATTTTTATGAAAAAAAGAATGCGAAAATGGATTTTTATGTTAAGCACCTTACTAATGTTGCTAAGTATTTCTGCATGCGGAAAGCAAAATCAACCATTGCCGGAAGTCACACCGGAGCCTCTTGCAGATTGGAAAACGAAAGGATTTCAGGTGGGTGAAGAGGTGGAAACGGGGCAACTTTTAGGGGCAGGGAACTACCAACCATGGGAACATGGCGGAGCGGGGGATGACATTTTACATATATCATCGGGCGTATGCGACAATACCTTTTGGTTTTTTGGTACCATAGTTGACGAAGATGGGAAGTGGGTGCGCGGACCGAAGGGGGAGTATCTGGTGGAGCTGTATGATACGGAAAGCAATGAATATTCTACCGTGCGATTTACGCCTGCCCAGCTGGGCCTCACCGGAGAGATTGGACGTTTGGTAGACATGGATATGATGAGTACAGGCGAGTACATGTTTCGATGGGCAGAGTACACACTGGAGGAAGAAAATTATCGACAGGTAGAGGATGTGTTGATTTTTACAAATCTTACCGGAGAGAACCATCAAGTAGATTTTTATCAAGTATTTGCGGAACAAAAGCTTGAGGACTATAGAGAAACAATTTTACCTATGAGACCTTCCGCAGAATGTCACACAGATAATAGAGGGAATGTTTGGTTAATACATTATGAATTGGGGGTGCAGCGCTTTTTCCTTTTTGACAGAGAGGGAACCCTGCTTATGGAGTACAAAGGCAGCGAGAGTCAACTCTTTTCAGAACCGTTTTTTACCTATGATAAGGAGTTGGTTTTGCCCATTTATGATGAACGGCAGAATTGTTATGAGTTTTTCTGGGTCGATGTGGCAGGAAAACAGTTTACGTCACTGGTAAAGTTTAAGGCTCAGATGCCTAATATTATGCAATTTTATGGTATGAGTGAAAATAATGTATACTATTGTGCTTTAAGTTCGGAAGAGCTGGGGGGAGAGTGCATTGTGTGTTGGAACATACTCACCGGTAAACGTACGGAAGTTTATGATTTTACGGTAGTCGGATATGATACGTTACTTACTGCTGTAGATTCTGATAAAATGATGCTTCGAATGATGCGAACAAAAGAGGGTACTTTTAAAGATTGGGTAGTACCTTTGACGACGCAGGGGCAGGGAACAAATGCAGTGACGGTAGCAAGTTTTTTGGGAGGTGGAGATTTGCTGAAAACAGCGGTAACGACAGCCTCTATGGAAAATCCCTCTGCCCAATATACTTACGAAGATGCGTCCACAGAAGAAGCAAGGACCAGAATTTTGGCACAAATGTCCCAGGGAGAGGGACCGGATATTCTCTGTGTATCCATGACGGATTTTTATATGATGGTGGAAAAGGGAATGCTACAAAGCATGAAGGGACTGATTTCGGAGGAAACGAAGCAGGAACTATTGCCGGGAGTACTGCAAATGGGAACAATAGAGAATGAGCTTTTCGGTATCACTCCGGCAGTGGCTGTGGAAACCTTTGCAGTGTCGGAAAGCTTGGGTACAAAAGAACAGTGGAATCTGGAGGAAATCATTCAGCTAATGGAGAAGGGGCAGCTTTCCGGAGCGATTCGCTCTTTGTATTTATTAGGTGATTCAACCACTGTTGCACGATTCTTGATATTCGGAAATTTGGAAAATTCCTTTTTGATTGATTGGCAACAGGGAGAGTGTCATTTTGAAGATGAAAGATTTATTCACTTTTTAGAATTGACCAATCAGGATGTCATGAAGCAAAATGGGGAAAACTTGCAGGAAACAGATTTGATATATGCATATATGAGCTTGGAAGCCGGGCTGATTGATTTCTTTACAAAGGTTGAGACGGAAGGGTTACAAATAATCGGTTATCCGGGTGGAAATGGTGCAAGCTATCTGTGTGAGGATGGTGGTATGGTGGTAGTAAATGCAACTTGCACGGATTTGGAAGCAGTAGAATTCTTTTTAGAAACTCTTTTGGGAGAGGAAGTACAGGCAAGAAACTTAGTGAGTTTAAGTGTTCGGAAATTGAAACCGGAGGAGCATCTGGTCAGAGATGAAGCTGGTGTAGCATGGTGGATGGAGTCAAAGCCTATATTGAATTACGATGATGGTACCACACCTCTGCACCGAGCGGCAGAATTTTTGGAAAGCTGTGTGCCGGAGACACGTAAGTTTTATGATATCAATATCATCATCAATCAAGAGGTTGAGGCTATGCTTGCAGAGGGAAAAAGCGCCGCAGAAACCGCAAAAATCATCGATAATAGGGTACAGGTGTACTTAGACGAAAATTGACAGAAATCGAGAGATATTGTACAATGTTTTTATCAAAACATATAGGAGGATGGGGTATGATAGAGGAAAGATTATTAGGGACAGCAAGATATCATTGGTTTGTGTATGTGAAACTGGTTTTATCGGTAGTGGTGATGGCTTTATCGATATTTTTGGGTATAGGATTTGGTTTTGTTGGTGGTGCTTTGTTGGGGTTCTTTGGTGGATTCTTCTTGATAGGATTCTTTTTATTTTTTATGAATTTGGGATATTTATTCAATCGCTTAAGTGTATATAATAAAAGAATTACCGGTGTAGTGGGTGTATTGAGCAAACGAGAAGTAAATATTCTCATTAGAAATGTAGATTCGGTAGAGTATTATAAATCATTTTGGGGAAGAATATTCAATTTTGGTACCATAGTGATTTGTTCCAGCAGAAAGACTTTTCGATTTGCTATGGTTGCCAATGCAGAAGAAATGATGGTTTTGGTAGTTAATGCGCAAGAATTTGTGGAAGGCGAAATGATTTATGCACAGACCAATGCTCTTGTAAATGCAATTATGACCGGAAGTGCAAGTGCACCGGCACCAGTGAGTGTCTCCATTGCTCCAAGTGCACCCATGTCGGCAAGTACTTCCGCACCTGTGAGTGCTGCTACTCCTGCTTCAAGTGTACCAATTGAATCGAGTACAGCTCCTAAAAAAGAGAGTAGTGGCTTAAAGGGAAGCGCATTACATAAGGCATCGCTTGATATGAGTATGTCGTCAGCGACAAAAGGAAAAACATGTAGTTTTTGTGGACAGGTAGTAACCGATGAAATGAAGTTTTGCAGTGTGTGTGGACAAAAGATTTAGTTGCGTGAGATTGTGAAAGGCTCTTTGGTGGATTACCAAAGAGCTTTTTTAATAACAATAAGGGAAAGTGTAGATATCCTAAGAAATTTATGGTACACTTAAAATAGTGTTTTTGTATCAGAAAACAACTCATAAAAGCAGATAACACATAAGGAGGACATGGATATGGGCTTTTTAGAGTCATTTGGACTGAATTTTCTGATTTTAATATTGATAGCACTGGCGGTAAGCAGTGTGGGCTTTTATAAGTACGTTTATTTTATTTCGTTAGGTTATGGATTTTCGGTAGCAGCCATGGGCGTCGCTATGTTTATTATGTACTTCGGTGTTTTGGACTGGGGAACATTGGCGATGTGCGTACTGTTTTTGATTTACGGATGCCGTCTGGGAGGATATTTGCTCATCAGAGAGTTAAAGAGTGCCTCTTATCGAAGCACCATGAAGAAAGAAATCAAAGATGGATCGACCATGAAAATGGTGGCAAAAGTCAGTATCTGGACCAGTTGTGCTCTGTTATATGTATTGCAGGTTTCTCCCTTGCTTTTCAGATTGGATGCAGCAAAGAGAGCCGGTGCAGGTTCTTTTGAAAGTGTAAATCCGGTAGCTATTGCAGGTGCTGCGATTATGGCACTTGGTATTCTTTTGGAATCTACAGCAGATATGCAGAAAAGTGCGGCAAAGAAGAAAAATCCCAGCCGTTTTTGCGACAGCGGTTTATACAGAATTGTAAGATGTCCCAACTATTTAGGTGAAGTATTATTCTGGACCGGCGTATTTGTGTCAGGTGTCAATATTTATGCAAGTGTATGGCAGTGGATTGCGGCGGCATTCGGATATATTTGTATCGTATACATAATGTTTGGCGGTGCCAGAAGATTGGAGCTTCGTCAAAACAGAAACTATGGAGAAGATCCGGAGTATCAGGCATATGTGAAGAAAACACCGATTTTGATACCTTTGGTGCCTCTTTACAGTGTAGCTAAGTATAAATGGTTGGTAGGATAAAAGGAGATATATCCGGATATGAAATACATAGTAAAATGTAGGTTTTGCGGGAGAAGTTATGTTGTTGATTCAGAAGTGACAGGTGCAGATTTTATGTGTGAGGCCTGTGCGGGGGTCAATAATATTCGGGATGTAGAGGAAAGAGTTCAGGAGAAAAAGAAGAAAATAGACCCAGATATTGCAAATATACAAAGCTTTGATATATCCAGTCATCCGGTAAGCGAAAAGCAACGTTTAGACATGGATAGAGAAATCTGGCGAGAATATTTTAAGTACATAGTTATATTTGTCGGTGTGTGTATTATATTGTTGGTGTTGGATATGTTACTAAATTATGGTTAAGTACGAAGGATAATATATTAGGAGGTATTTTTGAATGGAACAAAGATTGGAACCATTATTTACACCGTGGAAGATCGGTAATTGTGAAATCAAGAACCGTGTAGTTATGACCTCCATGGGTGGAACAAATTTATTGGGATGGATGGAGATTAACCACTTCGATAAGGCGGGGGCTGAATTTATTATGGAAGTGGCAAAGCATGACTGCGGTTTAGTGTTGCCCGGATGTCAGCCGATTTACAACCCTATGTTGGGACAGTGGTTACATAGAAAGAAAGGCATGTATCGAAAACTTAAAAAATGGATGCCGAAGTTTCATGAAACCGGGGCAAAATTGTTTGTACAGTTAACCGCCGGATTCGGACGTTCTTTTACCATTGATCATCTGATGGAAACATTATACACCAATAAGGTGTTAAATGTTTTATCCAAGCCTATTATGAATCTGGATAAGATTACTGCGGCACCCAGTCCGCTACCCAATCGTTGGTCTGATAAGGTGCCTTCCAGAGAGATGACAGTGGAGGAGATTCAGAAGTTTATTACTGCATTCGGAAAGACTGCCAAGAAGCTTCAGAAAGCAGGCGTGGATGGTGTGGAAATTCATGCGGTACATGAAGGTTACTTGCTGGATCAGTTTACATTAAAATATTGTAATCAGCGTGAAGATGAGTATGGCGGAAGTTTTGAGAATCGTTATCGTTTCGCAGTGGCAATTGTGAAAGAAATCAAGAGGGTTTGCGGAGATGACTTCCCGGTTTCACTTCGTTACAGCGTAGAGTCTAAGACAAAAGGCTTTAGGCAGGGTGCCCTTCCGGGAGAAGAGTACGAAGAAGTAGGCCGTGATATGGAAGAGTCCGAAAAGGCTGCTAAATATCTGCAGGATGCAGGCTATAATATGTTAAACTGTGACAACGGTACTTACGACGCTTGGTACTGGGCACATCCCCCCATTTATATGCCTGAAAACTGTAACCTGGAGGATGTAGCACATATTCGCAAATTTGTGAATATTCCTGTGGTTTGTGCAGGACGTATGGATCCCAGAGTGGCAGCGGATGCTATTAAGGCTGGTCGTATCGATGGTGCCGGATTTGCACGTCCTTTCCTGGCAGATCAGGAGTGGGTAACCAAACTGAAAGAGGGAAGAGAAGAGGATATTCGTCCTTGTATTCTTTGCCATAACGGATGCTTTAATATGTGTCATTATAAGGGTGTACCTAATGACCAGGATTTGAGCGACTCCCTGCATTTGGCACGTTGTGCGGTAAATGCAGAAACCATGCAGAAGAACAAGCACAAGATAGTACATGCACAGGAAGCAAAGAAAGTATATATCATTGGTGGCGGTATCGGTGGTATGGAAGCCGCAAGAGTATTGAAGCTTCGTGGCCATGAACCGGTTATTTATGAGAAGACAGGTGAACTTGGCGGTACGTTTATTGCGGCAAGTGCTGAAAGTTATAAGGGTAAACTCCGTGACCTTTTGGCATGGTATAAGAAACAAATGAAGGATCTGGACATTGAAATACATTTAAATACTGAGATTAAAGATATTGCCGAATTTGCAGGAAGATATGTAATTGTCGCAACAGGTTCTAAACCCAGAGTACTTAAAAAAGTAAAGGGTTATGAAAGAATGATTGAAGCCTGTGACTTCTTAAACGGTGCGCAGGTTGGTGAAAAGGTTGCGGTCATCGGCGGCGGTCTGACCGGTTGTGAAATTGCGTATGA
>JAZNQI010000086.1:0-17264 GCA_045590095.1 Acetatifactor sp.
ATCTCGTTGTCGCGGGCTTCGCCCTATGTATAAAAAGGCAGAAACATTTCTTAGTGAGCAAGCTCCCACGAAATGTCCCTGCCTTTTCATACGCACGGCTCAGTCATACGCGCAAAAAAAGAACCAACCCCAAGGCTCCTATGTCCTCAAAATCAGTCCTTCATAGTGGACCGCCAGGGGCTCGAACCCTGGACACCCTGATTAAGAGTTATTATATTTTTGTGCTATTTCATGCTATCTTTATACCATTTTGGTATATTTCTGTGTTGTCTGCTTGTCGTTTTGGGTATGCACGACTTGTCGACGGACTGTCGTATACCAAAACGACGCAGATAACAGAAAAGCACCCTTTGGGGGTGCTCTATTAGTGAGTATATGTTAGTAACTGTGAGTATAAGTGCATGCACTTTGCTATCATAGTGCTGTCACTTCTCTTTTGTATTATCTCCGTAAGGCGGATATCCTTTGATTTTGTCGCCTAATGCTTCAAGCATTTCTTTCGGATTCATTACCCCAACATCTATTCTACCAACTTCCTTTTCGAATTTTTCTATGTGTTCATCGATTAATGCTTCCACTTCTTTTGATACACTTCTTTTGTTGTATTTTGCTATTGTTTTTAGTTTTGCAACATTTTCTATTGATGTTCTCACTTTTATTACAGGCAATGTAGACGGCATAATATTTCTCCTTTTTGAAAAAAATACTTTACAAAGTGGGCCCACTTATGATATTTTGTAGGTGGGCCCACTTTTTAGCTGAGTGGTACCACTTGTAGTGTATCACAATATTTTATGTTTGTGAAGTATAGTATTTGAAACTTATCAAAGGAGTGTGTTTATGGCTAGTTACACAAAGGAAGATTTTGAAAATACAAGACGAAATTTAGGTTTTATGACTGATGCAGAAGTGATGCAAGAGTATATCCGCATACTACGTGAAAACGAACAGACTGCATGTACGTCTAACACTGATTCTGCATACAACAAAGCAGCAGAGTTTATCAACAAAGCCGAAATTCTGCTATCGGGATATTTGGCTCGTAAGATGTGCCTAGATAACGGATACGAAGTATAACCACTTGCCTATGGTCGGGTGCCCTCTGGGCGACCATGACTATAAAAGTGCATAGCGTTATCATTCGGATATTTTAAAGCGCAGATTGTTTTATCATTCGTTGCTAGTTGATGCGCTCCTTAGGTGCCCATGCATAGCGTGGTTGTTTGAGTAACCTACTGCGGAGCCAGGTCCCTATTACTTGACATAGTATCATATTTCGGGACATTTTTATAATTTTGTAAGGAGAGAGAGTTTGAAAGGTTTTACCGATACACCCTATAAGCACGACGTTTTTACAGTCAAACAGCTTGGAGAGCATACCATTAAAATTGCATATTGTAGTACGTTGCGTGAAGCTGGCTGGGAAGAGATAGAGCCAAAAGCTCCTAAAGGCTCCGTAAATGATGAGAAACTATGCAACAATGTGGCACGTGCAAAAAATACAGTTAAAGAATTAGTGCTTTGCAACTCTTGGGATTGGTGGTGTACCTTTACTATTAACCCCGACAAATACGACCGCAAGTCATTGGATGTTTTTATGAGCGATTTTGCAGAGTTTATACACAATTACAATCGCAGACGTGACGAAAACGACAAAGTGAAGTATATTCTTGTACCGGAACAGCACAAAGACGGAGCGTGGCATCTTCACGGCTTTATTAAAGGCATTGCTGAAAAGGACATATATGTAAATCAATATGGTTATTACACTTGGAAACAGTATGAGCATAAGTTCGGCTTTATCAGTATGGGCAAGATAAAAGAGATAGACCGTGCATCTAGTTACATACTCAAATACATGACAAAAGATACTTCCAAAAACGTAGGCACTCTACACAAGCATATGTTTTATTCTTCTAAAGGTCTAAAACGTGCTGATGTATTGTATCGTGGAAATGCTGAGTTTTTAGGTACTTGGGATTGGGAACACCCCGACGGATATTGTAAAGTGAAAACCATTGATATAACAAAAGAGAGTTTATATAAATATTTGGAGATAGTGCAATATGATAATGAGTGATTTATTGAATGAGTTTTTGCTCTCTCGTAGGTTAGCTGATTTGTCCGATAAGACCATTTTAGATTATACCTTGTTTATTACCCCTTTTATTGACGATATAGGCAAAAATAAGCCAATTAAAGACGTTATGCAATCGGATATTAACAACTACATAGCAAAGCTGTTAAACAGACCTCTTAGCAAGGCTACAAGGTCAACCTACATTCGGCATATAAA
The DNA here is from genome assembly GCA_045590095.1 of Acetatifactor sp. Lineage (GTDB taxonomy): Bacteria > Bacillota > Clostridia > Lachnospirales > Lachnospiraceae > Acetatifactor. Next base: position 2,297 of record JAZNQI010000086.1, read on the forward strand.
GGTATTTCTAAAGTGGTGCAGTGAAAACTACTGCGTGAGTTATGAGTATAAGCGTGTAAAGGTTCCAAAGAACCCCAAAAAGAATGTAAAAATATATAGTGAAGACGAATTGAAAGCTATTTTTGACAGTATCACCGCAGAAAGTGAGTGGATGACTGCACGTAATAAATGTATAATTGCACTCATGTATGACAGCGGACTTCGTCAGTCGGAAGTATGCGGTTTAGAACGTGCCAAAGTGTCATTTTCAACTAATCGAATTGTTGTATGTGGTAAGGGCAATAAAGAGCGTACAGTGCCATTAGGAAAACTGACTGCACACTTCATGCAGTTATACTATGACTTGTGCCCCTTTACTTCGGATAAGGTGTTTGTGGGTAGACACGGACAGCCTTTGACATGTAATGCGGTTAAGTTGTTGGTAACAAAGATTTCCAATTCTTTGCCCTTTGATGTATCGTCACATAAGCTACGTCATAACTTCGCAACAAACTTTTGTTTAGACCAATACGAAAAGTATGGTCGTGTAGATATTTATCAACTGATGATATTATTAGGGCATGAAGATATAGAAACCACTAAACGATATCTTCATTTGGCTAATGAGATTATAGGTGCAAAAAACTGTATATCGCATCTTGATTTGGTGCTTTGTGGGGAAAACTGATTTTTTCGGTTGCCCCACTTTTTTATGCACAAAAAAAAGCCGAAAACCCGCCATTTTGCAAGCCTTCGACCTTCATAGTGGACCGCCAGGGGCTCGAACCCTGGACACCCTGATTAAGAGTCAGGTGCTCTACCAACTGAGCTAGCGGTCCATTTATCTGTTGTGTTGTCTCAACGACAAGGCTTATAATATCACAAGGTTTTGGATAATGCAAGCACTTTTTTTAAAATTTTTTAGAAAATATTAACAATTGACTCATTTTCATGAAAAACCTGCAAGATTTTGAGGTCTTGCAGGTGGTTTTTTACTCGAAAATTTTTTCTCCGTGCTCGAAGAGCAGGTCGTTCAGTTGTGCCATGTCGTAGCCGTTTTTCAAGGCAAACAGGACGATTGCGTCACGCTGGTCTCTGGGGTAAAGGGTGCGGACAGCGCCATAGCGAAGGACTTCCTGGGCCTCTTCAATGGTCAGGGGGAAGCCGAAGCAAATTTGAATGAGTTTATCTCTGGATGCTTTTTTGTTGTCATCTCTGAACAGTTCATAGCCGTAGTTGCTGTCACTCATTTTGGCTCTTCTGAATACAGCGCTCTTCTCCAGTTTATATTTATCCAGCAGTTGGCGCAGATACTCCGACAGGGACATGTCCAGCAATTCTCCTTGATTTTTCTCTACAAAATCACCAATTTCTTTTACTGACTTTATCTCTGCCATCAACTCTTCCGTTGTCTTCCTCATTTGTACTTCCTCTTTCTCTTATTCCCTTATCACCGCTATCCTGCAAATGATAGAATAATTATACAATTTAAGTACTGACCCGTCTTACGCTATCAGCGCAATTTTCGAAGAAAATGTTATTGTGCCGCCTGTGGTACCATGGTATTTAGGAATACGATGCGGGAGCTTCCTTTGTGTCCGTCCGTTGTGGTGATGAGGACATCTGCCGCAATCAGGTGAGCAAATCGTTGCAAGGTCTTCGGATGCAACAGAATTCCATAACCATCCTCTACCAATTCATACTCACCCTCTTTCAGCACCTGACCATCGATACTTACTTCTGCAATCGGGTAGGGCATGTTTTGGAAGTATAGGTATACATCGTTTTTTACCTCAGTGGAATAAAATGTCAGTTCGCTGCAGGCACGCACGAAGAAATTGTCTACTTTGTCAGCCTCGTCATGGACTACCAGATAGTAGCCGAACAATTCACGCCCGTAATATAACCAGAAGGTATAAGTTCCCGGCTCCAAAGTTTCCAACCACTCCATAGACAACGCCCACACATTCGGATAGCTTTCATAATAATGCTCCGCTTCCAGTTGTATCCACTCGCCGTCTGTCATGGTTTCCTCGTCAAATTTGTTGTACCATACTTGCTCCAGCGGAAGGCCTTCCGTACAAACATGGCTAAACATAATTTCTCTGGGGTAAGCCTTTAAAAAACGAAAGGCAATGAATCCGTTTCCTGCTATGGTTTCCTGCAAATCCGTGTAAAAACCGTCATATGCAACCATGCCGTCTATCACACCTACACCATTGTATATCCAAGAATGGTTTTGTTCGATATCAGGTAGTTTGGCACAGTAGTCTTCATAAACGGTTGCATACAGAGGGGGTTCAGTGGACTGCTCCAGCCATTCGTCAATGGGAAGGGGCGTGGGCTCTGTTGAGGCCTCGTCTTCCGGGTTCGAAGCAGGAACCTGCGTAGGCTCCGGCAGCGGCTCGACAACTGGGGCTGCGGTGGGCTCCGTTGAAACCGTCAGTCCGGTTTGTGGTGCCGACTCTGCCCCGGTCTCCTGCGTGGTACCGGTGTTTCTCCACCATATTATGCCTGCCGCGAGCGCCAAGCAAATACACAACGCTCCCACCGGCAAAATCCAACCGCGCCTTTTCCCGATTTTATCTAAATCCTTAAGGAAAGCTTCCATGTTGGGATAGCGGTCATCCGGCGCAAACATGGTGGCCTTTTTAATAATCTCCTTGGCATCTGTTCTGTAAGAGGTGCTTACATCTGCCCGCTCCAAGAGCTCTGCAAAGACAATACCCAGCGAATACACATCCGTACGGATATCTGTCTGCATGAAACCGTATTGTTCCGGAGAGGCATATTCCTTGGTCCCCAATATTACCGTGTCCCGGCTTTGTTCTTCCTTATACTCCCGCACCGCGTCAAAATCTACGATTTTCAGCTTGTTATGGGAAGTGATGATGATGTTTTCCGGCTTTAAATCCCGGTAAACAATGGGCGGCGTGGCATTGTGCAACGCTTGCAGCGCCTCGCTTATGGCGCGGATATAACCGATCAGTTCCTCTTCAGTCAGTTTCTTTTCGCCCTCTAATTGGGCCTGCAAGGTTTCTCCGGGCAGGTATTCCTCCAGCAAAATCACCGAGGTTTTCTCTTCCTTCAACTGATATATCCTCGGGAAGTAATCCGACTGTACGCTCTTCAGGCGCTCATATAGCGGAAACAGGTCTTTGTTTTGATACTCCTTCAAAACAGCAAATTCCCTGCCATCCTTAAGAGACACCAGTGTTACCCGGGACTTCTCCGTCCGGGATAATTCTGTTATACTATTCAGTTCCTGTAAATCAATGGTTTCGAAAATGCTCATTTGGTTCTCCCTTTTTTGAAACGAGGGCTTTATACGCTTTGGGGCGACTGTTTGTTTCCTCCATTATAATACATCTCCCGGAAATTTTTAAGGGCATTTTAAAATTCCTCTTGACAAACACCCCTGCCCGGTGGTATCTTAGGGAAAATCTACCAGTACGAGGAGAGCGTCTATGTTTGCAAAGGAACTTTTTGCAAAATTGTATATTGTCATTATGAAAGGCTTAGTGTCCATTATTATGAAAAAAGTGGCACACGTGAGCCTTATTTGGCATACAATCATTTCCCATATGCAAACATCAGGGCGTGCAGCATTAAGTCTAAGTTAGGTACTATTGTTGTATTGTAAGAAGATTTTTGAAACCGATGTTTGCAGATGCAGGCATCGGTTTTTTATGTGATAGGAAATTGCGCGAGTACGACGATGAGAATTAAGAAGAATTGTTTTGCCGCCGGACGACAATTTTTTATCAGGAAAGGAGCGAGCATATGGCAGCAGATTACAAGGAAAAGATTAAGGAAAGGTACAATGAGGGTCGGGAAGCCGGTCGGGCGGAGCGAGACGGCGCCTATCCTATGGAGTTTATGTATACGAAGCGGGCGTTAGATGGTTATATTGACGCCTCCAAGCGTGTCATCGAAATCGGTTGCGGCGGTGGTTACTATCTCATGCATTATGCCCCGAAATGTAAGGAATACATCGGCATCGACTTATCTCCGGTAAATGTCCAAATGACTCTGGAGCAAATCGCTGCTAAAGAATACGAGAACGCTGACGCAATGGTAGGGGACGCTACAAATTTGGCAAATGTTGCTGACGAAAGTTACGATGTGGTTCTTTGCCTTGGCCCGCTGTATCATTTAAAACGCGAGGATCGCAAACAATGTATTGCCGAATGTAAGCGTATTTGCCGCCCGGGTGGGGTTATCGTATTTTCCTTTATTAACAAAATCGGCGCCATCGCCAAATTCGGAGCCGGTGCTTCATGGGTTGACGTACTCACGCCGGACGTTGGGCAATGTGTCCTGGAGCGCGGCACCGACAATGTAAACACGGATGTTTTCTTCTTTACCATGCCGGAAGAAATTTTGGAGGATACGGCAGCCTGCGGTTTGAAGAAAATTCGCATGACGGGCGTGGACTTCCTTTTGCTGGAGGAAACCATTGAAACTTTTAATGAAGAGCAGCGTCGCATCTGGTTTCAGTTTGCAGACGCGGTAGCTGATAGCGAATATGCTACTGCTCTGAGCAACCATGCATTATTTATTTGTGAGAGGTGATTGATATGAGAATCGATACAAACAACAAAGTCTTTGAGAGCGAAGCTTTCTTGCGAGATGTAAACAGGTTTTATATAATAAAGATGAACTTCCCCAGTCCGGACCTTCTTCTTTTTAGCGACGAGGAAAGTTATGTAATTTGCAGAGGCGCTGTGGGTTTACCCACATGGGTATGGACGGCAGATGATATCCGCGATGAGCAGATGGCGGAAATTGCACAGATACTTGCGGATGAGTATTTGCAACCGGAGCGCAATCAGTTGACTTCCAAACCACGGTTTTACGAATATTTGCGTGAGATTAATTACCCTTATTTGGACCCCAAGGATTACTTCGAAATGGGGACGCTGGAGTGCAATAGGTTAAAGCAGATTCGTCGTTGTGACGGGCATATGGAGCCTGCCCGCCCGGAGGATTTGAACACTTTGGCAAAGTATCTTTACCTGGATTGCCGGGAAATGGAAGGCATAGATCCTATTACTATGGAACGGGCTACTGAAAAGGCTAAGGAAAAGATTGCTTCCGGCACCTACTACGTCTGGCGTGATGATGCCGGGGAAATCGTCAGCATGGCGGATTATCGAATTATCGGAACGCAGGCTAAATTGGGCACAGTTTACACGGCAAAAGACGCCCGTTGCAAGGGCTATGCCACCAACCTGATTTACACCATGACGAATGATTTGCTAGCGCAGGGGCTGTCACCTCTTTTGTACACAGACTATAACTATCCGGCCTCTAACACCGCCTACAAAAATGCGGGCTACGAGGATACGGGAGTTTTGATTAATTTCGGCTGCTACAAGCCACAGGAGGAATAATTATGATTACAGATTCATTTGATAATTTATCGCCGGCCATCATCAATCCGGCACCCAAGGAGGACCGTCCCAAGGTGGATGCCTGCATCGTAACCTTTTCGCATGCAATCGAGAAATTTGTGCTGGAAAATTTTGACTGCAAGCCTATCGGAGGATTTTATTTTGCCACGGGCTACACGCCTATTTACTGTATCGAATACGAAGGCAGACGCTTTGCTTTTTACAAAACTTATGTGGGCGCACCTGCTTGCGTAGGTACCATAGAGGATACAATCCGTGAGATCGAGACTGACAAATTTTTACTCTTCGGCGGTGCCGGTTGCTTAAATAAGGAAATCGCCCACGGCAAGGTTATGGTGCCCACTGCCGCTTACCGGGATGAGGGAACCTCCTATCACTATGCACCTGCAGCTGACTACATCACTGTAAAGAATGCGGACAAGGTGGCCGCTTTTATGGAAGAAGCCGGTATTCCTTATGTACTTGGCAAGACTTGGACCACGGACGCTTTTTACCGGGAAACGAAAAGCAATTTTGAGAAGCACAAAGCGGACGGATGTATCAGCGTCGAAATGGAAGTGGCTGCCGTACAGGCAATGTGCGATTTTCATGGGCTGGAGTTCTACAATTTCCTTACCGGCGGTGATTTGCTGGATGCTCCCAAATGGGACGAACGCCGGGGAGACGGTCAAGTGAAGGGAACCCAGCATGATTGCGGACACTTCGATATTGCATTGGAGCTGGCAGTGTATTTGACAGCGTAAGGAGGAATATTATGAGACTTGTATTTCCTACCATGGCCTACAAGGAAAAGGCCATAGAATATATACAGGAGTTTTGGGATGCCGGTTCGGAAGTGAACGGAAGCGGCGCATTGGATGATTATGTTCAAGATTCCACTTATGAAGAGTGGTTGCAAAAGGTGATTTCCGATATGGATGTAGCCAATATTCCTGCACCCAAGGTTCCTGCCCTGACTTACTTTTATGTGCGCGAGAAGGACGACCGTATCGTGGGCATGTGCAACTTGCGTCTGGCCTTGAATGATTTCTTACGCACGGAAGGCGGGCATATCGGCTATAGTGTGCGACCCACGGAGCGTTGCAAACACTATGCCACTGACATGCTGGCTCAGGCCCTCAAGGTGTACGACCGGTTTAGTATCAGCGACGTACTGGTAACCTGTGACAAAGAAAACCCTGCCTCCGCCAAGGTCATTCAAAACAACGATGGCGTACTGGAAGCAGAGTTTTATAGCGAAACTTATGATGAGACCTTGCAGAGATATGTGATCAGACGCGCTTGCAATCCTTGCAATACCCGTACAACTCCAGTTTGTGACCGGTAATCCGAAAATCTCCGTTGGTTTCCGGCATGTGGACGTGCTCAAACGGGCAAGCCTGCAAAGGAATATGTTTATGACAGGACAGACATACTGCGTAGTGGGTATGTTTGTCTTTTTTTAATTCGTAAACTACCGTGCCCTCTCCCATCCAGTTGGTTTTCTCCACCATGCCTTTCTCCTCAAAAGCGGTTAGGATACGATAAATGGTGGACGGAGCATAATTACCGCTGTCGGCAGTCTTTTCGATTTGATTATATATTTGTACCGCACTCAAGGGCTCTGACGCCTGCATCAGCACATCATACACATCTTTGCGCTGGCGGGTCCATTTCAGTCCCTGAGGGTATTCTTTCTTTATTTCCTGCATGGTTCTTTTCTCCTAAAGACAACGCTTTTTACACTGCAATGGGCAACAAATCCAACAAAATACCCGCTACTATGCCAATTACATAGAGCAAACCTACAATCTTGAAGTTTTCCTTCATATTGCTGCGGTTCACGCGGAAAAGCACCAGTACACCCACACCGGCATTTACCAAAAGACCTGCCATCATTGCGCCTAATCCAAGGGCTCCGCTCAAGAATAACTCCGTAATCACCACAGAAGAAGCACAGTTGGGAATCAGCCCTACTACAGCAGCCACCAACGGGCCAAGTACAGGACGGTTCAAGAGCAATTCGCCCAGCTTATCCTCTCCAACACCTTCGATAATCAGGTTTAACACAAAAGTAATTACCAGAATATATAAGAAAATGTGCACGGTATGTATTACCGCAGACATAAATACGCCATTTTCACAGTGACAGTTCTCCTGCTCACAAAGCTCATGGATACGAGTATGTGCATGGTCGTGGTCATGACAATGGCCGTGGGCACGTTCGTAACTGGTGAGATGCTCGTCGTGTGCTTCATGCGTGTGTTCATGATGCTCGTGATGATGTCCTTCGTGTGCGTGGTCCCCATGGTCATGGTCGTGATGGTGTTCGTGTGCATGGGCACATACCTGTCCCTCCGTCGGAACTTTCGCCTTCCACTTCTTACCACGCAAAACAGCATCAATGGCCAAACCTGCCACCATACCGATGACTACCTTGATGCCCAGCAATTTAAAAATAGTACCGGCCTCCACCTGATTGGAAATCAGGATGGGCAGCATTTCGTCTGATGTGGACAAAAAGATTGCCATCAGAGTACCCAGTGTAATAACACGTCCGGTGTAGAAATTGGCCGCTGCCGTTGAAAATCCGCACTGGGGAACTGCACCCGCCACGGAACCCAAAACCGGTCCGAAAGGCCCTGCCTTTTCAATTACATGCTGCACCTGCTCACCTGCACGGTGCTCAATATACTCCATCACCAGGTAAGTCAAGAATAAAAAGGGCACAATACTGATGCTGTGCTCCATCGTATGCTCCAAAATATGCCAAAAGTGTTCCAACATAATATTTCCTCTCAAAAAAATAGTCCCAGATGCAAATGCAACTCATTTGCATCTAGAACTATATCACATTTCATCACTTTGTCAAGAAATATCTTCCGTATTTCTCTCCGAAAGGTTCCATTCCTTCTCCCTCAGGTCGCCGGCACTTCTACTGCTCAAAATTACTCACAGCCTTAGGAACCGAGAAATCCGGATGCTCACCCTGCCAGGTATTCTGAGGCATGCACTCCAGCATTTGCACATCCTCTTTTTCCAGCTCAAAACCAAAAATATCCATATTCTGCAACATCCGCTCCTTGGCAGATGCCTTTATAAGCGACATGACTCCCTTCTGATACAGGAAACGCAAGCAAATCTGTGCCGGACTTTTGCCATACTTCTCAGCCAATCGTCCCACCAACGGATGATTTTCCAAAACACCTCTGGCAAAAGGACTCCACGCCTGTAAAAGAATCCCCTTTGCTTGGGAGTATGCCACCGCCGCCTCCTGAGAATAGCCCACGTGAAGCTCCAACTGATTCACCACCGGCTTTATCCGGCAATGGGCCAAAATGTTATCCAAATGATGGGGCAGAAAATTGCTCAGACCGATGGCCTTTACCTTGCCTTCCTCCACCGCTTCTTCCATGGCCCGCCAAGTCTCCAAATCCCGCACTTTCCAGTCAGCATCCTCCTCACTTGCCTTTGGCCAATGAATCAGGTAAAAATCCACATAGTCAGTTTGCAATCTGGACAGGGAACGTTCCAGCGCAACCTTGGTGCTTTCATAGCCCATTTCATCAATCCACACCTTGGTGGCTATCTGAAAGGCCTCTCTGGGCAAACCACTTTCCTTAATAGCCTGTCCCAGCGCCCGCTCTGTTCCGTAAAGGGACGCGGTATCAAAATACCGGTATCCTACCTCTATGGCATCCTTTATCATTTGCAAATTGTCTCCACCCTTTGCATTATAGGTGCCGAAGCCAACTGCCGGCACTGTCATGCCGTTTTCCAAAATAAAATTCTCTTTCATCTTTTCTTATCCCTCGAAATACATATTTCAAATATACTTTCCCCGAATTTATAGGTTGACAAACGCCTGTAAATTTTGTATTATCTTAATGTTATCGGCGTGTGGCTCAGCTTGGTAGAGCGCTACGTTCGGGACGTAGAAGTCGCAGGTTCGAATCCTGTCACGCCGACGCCTATTATAAAACCCCAAGAACACATTGTTTTTGGGGTTTTCTTTTATCTTCTACTTCACAGCCCAGGCCATAAATTTCTGGATCATGGCATCCCACACATTCCAGTCGTGACCGCCGGCCATTTCTTCGTAGTGAATCTCCACACCCTTTTCCTTGCAGTACGCCAAATACTCTGTGCTGAAATCATAAGAGAAGTCTTCAGTACCCATACCGGCAAAAAGCTTGGGTAATTTCGTGCCCTGCGCCACTGCCCGGTCTATCCACTCCTTGGAATCGCTGTCGCTGCCCTTCAATTCTTCCAAAGAGCCCCAGTTGCACTCGATGATGGAGTCCTTACCGTTTAATCCGTGGCTTACGTCCGCCATCAAATCTACTACAAAGGATACCCCTGACAAGTTGGCTGCTGCCGTAAAATATTCCGGCTTGTTAAAGGCCCATTTAAAAGCGCCGTAGCCTCCCATGGAAAGTCCTGCCACATAACGCTTTTCCACGCCCTGAAGCAAAGGGAGCATTCCTTCCATAGCCGCAGGCACTTCTTCTGTCAGATACTGAAAATAAGGATATCCGTGCTTCATGTCCGCATAGAAGCAGCTGCCGTCCACCTCCGGCATAACCACTGCCAGTTCGTAAGGCTGTGCATATCTTTCGATAGCGGTATTACGCATCCAGTCCAGTCCGTTACCTCCGCCGCCGTGAAGCAAATACAAAATACCCTTTGGCTGTTTTCCCTTCTCCATGCACTCCGGCAAAATTACATATATATTGGTCTGATAACCAAGCTTATCCGACATAAAATCAAAATGCAGTACACCCATCTTACGCTTCCCCCTTTACCAGATATGAAATCATCACCGGGAGCCACTTATCCCAGTATTCCCAATTATGCTGACCGTCACTCTCACGGAAGCAGGTCTCCACGCCCTTTTCCTTCACATAATCCGCAAAAAGCTTGGCACCCTTGTAGAAACCGTCCTGCTTGCCGCAGCAGAAGTACAGACGGGGCAGTTTCGTACCCTCTTCCAAATGCTTGTTCAACATAAATTTAAAATCATTCATACTGCCGCGATATTGCTCGATAGTACCAAAGGAGTTCAACACTCTTTCCTTTTTGCCATCATAGAAGCCCAGCTCCTCCAAATCTCCCGCACCGGACATACCTGCTGCCGCCGCAAAGAATCCGGGACAATTCAGCGCCCACTTAATAGCACCGTGGGAACCCATGGAATTACCGATTACGAAACGCTCCTCGGGGTCATGGGTCAGAGGAAATACGCTTTCCATGACTCTGGGAAGTTCCTCGCTTATGTATGTAAAATAATTCTTGCCATGCACCATATTACTGTAGAAGCTGTTCTTTACCTCCGGCATTACCACCGCCAAATCATGCTCCATGGCATACTCTTCTATTCTGGTTCTGCGCAGATAAAGGGAACAGTCATCGGAACCACCATGCATTACATACAAGGTTTTCTTCCTGCCGTACTCCCCATAATATGCCTTACTTCCCTGACGGTCTCTCCACCCCTCAAAGGAAGGTAAAATCACTGTTACATTTACCTGTTCTCTCAGTACCTCTGAGAAAAAAGTATATTTTATTACGCTCATGCTGTACCTCCTTTTTGCCCTGTTCTTCGCGTATTGACTAACATTCATTTCTTCTACTTACCATAATAATTCTTTTCAGAGAATAAATCAAGAAATCCTTATATGAATGTATTGACAAATTCGTAGCAAATACTATATATTTTTATATGCTCCACTTGGAGCATGTGTGTAATACAATAGGAGGGTTATCCCATGGCAAACGATATCTTTACTGAAAAAGTATCCGTAAACGTCAATACTTCTACACTTTCTAATATAGATATTTTGGTTGATAACGGATACTATTCCAATCGTAGTGATTTTATCAATCATGCACTGCGCGAAAGCTTACAAAAGCATCAAAACACCCTTGACAGAATCATTGAACGCAACAGTCACACTCAGGAGGGTGAGGACAATCATTGGTTTGTAGGCGTATACTCTATTAAAAACAGCGATATTAAAAGAGCCTATGAAAAGCAGCAACAAATCACTATTTCCGGATATGGTGTGTTGTTAATTGACGATTCCATTGACGAAGATATGTTCACTTCCACGGTAGAAAAAATAAAAGTCAGAGGAAAAGTTATTTGCCAAAAGGCCATTAAAGAGTTTTATGGCCTGAAGTAAACACGAAAAACTACCACAGCGCCACCCATGCGGGCGGCGCTGCCATTCTTACACCCTATTCATAATACTCCAAACACTTCTGCAACACATAGTCGCCACCCTCGTCAAAGAGCACCCGAACAGCATCTGCATCAAAGGGTATCACCACATCAATCCGGTTACCGCTTTCTCGGTCCACACCGGAGTCCACGTAAATTCCTCCGTCTTTATCCAACATCAACGCACTGGAGAAGCTAAGGTCTCCACTCTCCAGGATGATTCCGTTTAAGCCCTGACCGGAACCGTTAGGTTCTGTAAAGCCCATAACAGATACATTTTCCATACCCTGCATGACCATAGTCAGATGGTCCGCCGCGCTGACACTGCTCTGATTCACCAACAGGGTAATTGGACCGTTCCAAATGCCCTCGCCCTGAAAATAATGTTCCTTGCCCGGCACATAGTTGCCGCTAGCATCCTTGACATAACCGGCAACCTTGTCATCCCACAAACCATCCGTGCAGTAATAATATTCTCCCGGCAACGCAAATAAAGATGCCAGAGCCTTCACCATTTGACCGGAACCGCCACCGTTGTCACGCAAATCCAAAATCAGATGGGTTTTGCCTGCCGCCTGATACTCTGCTGCCGCTTCCCGAATCTGCTGTTGCATGGCAGCATAATTTTCGTTTTTGGAGGCTTCGCTGTCAAACATCATAAACTTAATGCGAAGTACCACGGCATCGTCACTCACTTCTGCCCACATCATGTGACCGGTTTCCACGCCTTGGTGAATAATTTCTCTGGTTTCTTTCACACGATCATAGTACTCTCCGAGTTTAGGCAATTCCAGCGCTTTTTCTGCACCTGCCTCGTCAAGATAGGTGATTTTCACACTATCGCTACCCACACCGGCCGCATACAGCGCCAACTCAAAGTCTTCATTGTCCTTGTCCGCATAAGTAGTCATTCGAAAGGCCAGGGACTCCCGTGCCACTTCCAAAATATCTCTGTCGTCCCAGGAGGTAATCACGGTACCGTTTCGGATACCGGCCGCCTTAAAGAATTCACTGTCCTCCACATTTACCGCCACAACGGTGCCATCCTCCAACTTCATGAGAGAAAGCCCGTAATCATTGCCGCAAGCCTTTCTGAACGCCTCCTCCATAATGCTGTCATCCCCGGGCATAAAGTAATTGTGTCCGTCATGGGTCTCGGCGCAGAAGCAACACCAGGCAATAAAATTGGCCACCGGGTCATGATTTTCATTGGCTTCTTCAAACATGGGAAGATACTTTTCATAAAGAGCATCAAAATCCAGCCCCTTATGCTCCGTCAGCACATAATGCTCCCGCATACTTGCCACACCGTCCTTAAAATCCTGCACGTAATCCACGGTACGGTATCCCTTATTACACATGCAAACAGGGATTGTAATTATGGTCAGCGCCATGGCCCCCAGGCAGGTCCACCGACGCAGCCTTACATCATCCTTTATAAATCCCGCCAGCAAAAAAACGGCACCTGCATAAGCACCCAGCATGGATATCTCGAATTCTTTCACACCCAGCAAAATCAAACCGATAACCGCCGGTGCGCAATACAATGCTCTCCACTTATTGCTTATGTACTTTTGCGCTATTCCCGCCATAATGTACAGCAGAATGGCACCTATAATCATTACTGCTATAAATATTTTATCGTATAAAATCATGGTTGGTCTCCTTCATATTGTACTTCAGAGCCTCATTCGCAAAACCGCCTCTGAAGTGTTAGTTCATATCATCATTCTTAAAGAACACATATCCCAGATACAGTGCTGCTACTCCGACTCCCACGGATGCAACCACGGTTCCCCATATAGTGCCTGCACTAAGGGACGCATCAAATATGTAGTTCAAATCTCCCCCAAGTCCGTACGTAGCCCATTTGCTTACCATGCCAAGCAAGGTCAGATTGGTGATCCCTAAAAATACAGAGTTAACGGAAATGGTTGTACCGCTTGCCAGCATCATACTAAACATAAACACCACATATCCAAGCCCCATAACCACATAGGGATTCCTTGTTAAAAAGGTTAAAAATGCAAATTCACACACCATTCGAAGATACACAAGAAGCATAAGCAACCAGCGAAACAATACCTGAGAAAACGCCACCTTTGGCCCCCAACCATACAATACAGCATATATTCCCACGGGCAGAATGGTGAAGAAAAGAGCTCCCACACCTCCGACCACAGCTGCCGCAATGACACGTCCCAGATAAACCTCATACCTTCTGTGCCCTATCATCAACTCGTAATTATGGGTTTTGTCCATAAAATCCGCTCCGCAGATTTCCGCAGTCACAAGAATCAGGAAAAACATGGTAAATGTAGATGTCGCGCTTCCGTTCGTAGCAAAGAACTCTCCCGCCGGAGTAGGTTCCACCGTTCCAAGCCAAATCGGCAACATAGCAACCAACACCTGCATCAGCAGAGTAACTGCTATAATGTACTTTATTACCTTATCTTTTCTAATCTGAAAAAATTGTGCTTTAACAATATTTTTCATACTACCCTCCATGCGTAACGCACACGCGCCTACGCCATCATATTCAAAACTAATTCATATCACATTTCTTAAAATAACGATAACCGATGAGCAGACACGCCACACCGATAAACAGGGAAATTCCTATGGTTCCCCAGATGAACCCTGTTTCCAGTGCCGTATCATACACAATCACATCCTGATTATCAATGTAACCAAACCCGCTTTTATCCAGAATCAAAAGTCTGGCAACATTGGTGGAAGCAAAATGCGCTCCCGGCTTTACCTTTGTTATCAGGGCCTGCATCTCCGCAAATAGCCAGGGAAACTCATACATCATAAAACTAATAATCATGGACATATAGCAGTTACGCATAATTACAGAAAGCAAAACACACCCGCAAGCAAAGCGAAATAACGGAAACAGAGTCAATACATGACGTAATATCACACCACCCATATCCGTATCAATACCCCATCCGTTTACGATTCCAAAAAACAACAGGGGCACAAAGAGTAATACCAGTACTGTTATCAGACACCACTTCATACTCACAATTACGCGGCTCCAATATACCTTTGCCCGACTATGTCCAGCCATCAACTCATAATTCAAGGTCTTATCATTAAAGTCCCAGCCTACAATACGGCATGTGAGAAGCGCCACCAATATGCCCGTTACAATGCTACATGTCATGCCATTTATGCGAGCTGCCGCACTTCCGGTAATCTCACTAAATTTACTGCCGGCCAAATAATCTGCCCAGAAAGCCACAAAATATAACGCGCCTATTAAGTAAATATATATAATTCCGTTATCTCTTTTTATTTGATACTTTTGCGCCTTTATCAGGTTCCGCATTTTCCTCACCACCTACCATATTCATATAGTACT